>QIFF01000091.1 GCA_003230635.1 bacterium
AATCCTCGGAATATCAAACATATGCCTGCGGTTAAATTTTTCGCATGCCTTGATCTTGAACGAAAATTCTCATTTTTCAAGATACCCTTTAGCTAAATTCCAGCAAAAGCATAACAGAGTTAAATTTCCCTGTCAATTGCAGCCTTGACCCAAATCCACCACCTAATTTCAGACCAGGTGGTGGATTTGGCTATCGGGCACTCAAAAAATCTTTTTCCTCAGGAATACTTGTGCTATGCTAAAATAATACTGAGTGCTTTTTACTCATCCCTCTACTACGGAGAGGGCTTTATCTGTGAGGATACCCTGGTTTTGGACAATCCCCATCTGCTGCCGCCAAAAGAGGGGGTAGCTTATCTAACCCTGGACTTATTGAATCAAGCGGGCTTAATTCATGCCTTCAGTACCCGCCGGGGCGGGGTAAGCCAGGGCTGCTATCAATCCCTTAACCTTAATCCGGCGGTGGGGGATGAAGCAGAGGCAGTAAAGGAAAACCGCCGGCTTTTTTGCCAGGCGCTGGGATTTCCCCTTAAAAATCTGGTTACTATGAAGCAGAGCCATAGCGACCAGGTCGTCGTTCTTAATCAAGCTCCAACGGCCCCCCCGGTTGGGGATGCGCTCATTACCAGCCAGCCTGGTTTGGCCCTGGCCGTGCAGACAGCGGATTGTGTTCCCGTCTTAGCGGCGGACCCAGTCAACAAAGTCGTGGCTGCGGTACATGCCGGATGGCGGGGAACGCTGGCCAATATCCTGGGTAAGACCTTGCAGCAAATGATAAGCCTGGGGGCACAGCCGGAAAATTGTCTGATCGGCATCGGCCCCTGTATCGGCCCCTGCTGCTACCAGGTGGATAAACAAGTAATTCACCATTTTAGAGCTACTAAAACTCCCTGGGAACAATTTGTCCGTTCCGAGGGGAAAGACCGCTGGCGGCTGGATTTGGCGGGAATTAACCGATGGCAGGCTGAAGCTGTGGGGGTTCCTGCCGGCAATATTGCCAGGTTTGACTTATGCACCGCCTGCAAGGAGGAACTTTTTTTCTCCTATCGACGGGAGGGTCAAACCGGGCGCATGATGAGCGTAATATCCCTCTTCCCGGGGGGGAGGGGTAGGGTGAAAGGGAAGTGAAAAATCTTATTTTTCAAGATACCCTCCAGTCAAAAAAATCTTTTTCCTCAAGAATATTTGTGCTATGCTAAAATTAGGGTGTGTATTAAAAATATTCTACCGGCAAAATCTGCTCGAAACCTTAATTTCCCCTTTTAACTTTAGGGTGCTTTGAAAAATGAGAATTTTCGTTCAAGATCAAGGCATGCGAGAAATTTAACCGCAGGCATATGTTTGATATTCCGAGGATTAAAAGCATAACGCAGATATTGGGCGAAAAGGCAATTTTTCAAGGTGCCCTTTAACCAGTGAGGAGTTGCTATGAAGCTTGATTTTCTGGTAATTGGCGCTCATCCCGACGATGCCGAGTTGGGAGCGGGCGGCCTTCTACACAAAATGAAGCAGAAAGGCTATTGTACCGGCATTGTGGACTTAACCAGAGGGGAAATGGGTTCTCACGGTACGCCTGAAAAAAGATTAGAGGAAGCACAAAAGTCGGCCTCTATTTTGGGACTGGATGTCCGCCTTAACCTGGATTTGGGGGATGGACGCTTGGTGCCGAATCTGCCCAAAAGGCATGAACTGGCTAAGGCCATCCGGCAACTCAAACCCACTTTTATCATTGCTCCCTATTTGAACGACCCTCACCCGGATCACGCCGCCGCCGGCAAAATGGCCAAGGGGGCTTTTTATGATGCGCGCATCGTAAAGCTGGATTTGGGGTTGTCTCCCTACTCGGTATCCAAGCTCTTTTACTACCCCTGCCATCTGTATCACAGCCCCAGCTTTGTAGTGGACATCAGCAAAAGTTTTTCGGCTAAGATGAAGGCAATGCTTGCCTACGAATCACAATTTGACCCAAAACTGGAAGAACCCTATGAACAATACATACACCTGGGAATTTCCGACTACCGCTTTCATATTGAATCCCGCTGCCGCCATTTCGGCTCGCTGATCAACGTCCGCTACGGAGAGGGTTTTATCTGTGAGGATACCCTGGCTTTGGAGGATCCCCATCTGCTGCTGCCAAAAGAGGGGGAGGGGGCTTGTTAATAAGCAGGGATGGGCAAGGGGAATTGGGGCGGGGAATTACCTGTCTTTGTTTGCTGCTTTTGGTTTGCTTACCCCTTGCCGGCTGTAGTCATGAACTGTCGTATTTTCAAATCAGGGAGTGGGGGGATGATTTGGCGCCGGAAACCCTGATTGAGGCCCTGAAAAATAAGGATTGGCGTATCCGGCAGGAAGCAGCCCTGAATTTGGGAAGGATTGGGGACATTAAGGCGGTAGAATCCCTGGTTACGGTATTGAAAGATGAGGATTGGCGAGTTCAATTGGAAGCGGCAAAGGCCCTAGGCAAGATTGGGGAGCCCAAGGCCATCGGGCCGTTAGAAGAACTGCTTCAAAGCAGCTCCAACCTTCGTGTCCGCCAGGCGGCTAAAAAAGCCTTGGCGAAAGTCAAGAGGAGGTAATGGCAACGGTTTTTGTTAAAACCCAAAACCACCACCTAATTCTGGAAGTCGGCAGCCTTTGTTCTCAGACCAGGTGGTGAATTTGGGTAATCCCGGGAGGTGCGAAATGAGAAAAGAAAAGGATGTGCAAAGAAGCTGGGGGAGAATGATTGTTTGCCTATGCCTGGTGTTGGGGGTTATTACCTTTGTGGGATGTAGTACCTTGTCCGCTCAGACAAAGGCAGGGCAGGGGGCGGCAGAAGAGGAAGACCCCCTGTTTGCGGCACTGAAGGATAAAGATTGGCGTGTGCGAAGGGATGCAGTACAGGCGTTGGGGAAAAGGGGGAATGGCCGGGCGGTGGAACTCTTGGTTGTGGCGCTGAAGGATAAAAGTTGGGATGTCCGGGTGGTAGCGGCAAATGCTTTGCTAAGTATTGGAAAACCGGCAGTGGAGCCTTTGGTTGCCGTGTTAAAGGATGAAGCTTCGGATGTTCGCAGGATAGCGGTAATAACTTTGGGCAAGATTGGGAGCCCTAGGGCGGTGGAGGTTCTGATTCTTGTAGCAAGGAAGAAGAATTCGGGTATCCGACGGGAAGCGATAGCGGCTTTGGGAAAAATCAAAGGAGCCAGAACAATTATGGTGTTAAAGGAACTTGTCCAAAATGATACTGACTCTCGTATCCGCCAGGCGGCTAAAGAGGCATTGAAGAAAATCAAAAGGTAGTGAGGGGAAAGCCAGATGGGTGCCCAAATGTATGAGCAAGGCAGATGGAACAGAATCATTGTCACCTTTTGCTCAATGTTCCTGCTGAGCTTCATATTGACAGGGTGTGGCCCTTCACTTGCTCAAATCAAGCAATGGCAGCAGGCCGGGGCGGTAGAACCCCTGATTGCCGCCCTGGAGTATAAGGGTGTGCGAGCGGAAGCGACATTGGCTTTGCTAAGGCTCGGAAGGCCGGCGGTGGAACCCCTGATTACCGCCTTGAATAATGAAGATGAGGATTTACGGGAGGAAGTGGTAAAGGTTTTAGGAAAGATTAGGAGCCCCTGGGTGATAGATCCCCTGATCGCCGTGTTGAAGAACGATAAAGAAAACGCCGTTGCCTTAGTAGGCGCAGCCCAGGTGCTGCGAAAGTTTGGTAATTCCAGGGCGGCGGAACCCCTGATTGCCGGATTGGAACATGAGGCTCCAGAGGTCAGAAGGGAAATGGCGCGGGTTTTGGAGAAACTCGGGGATTTCAGGGCAATTAAGCCCCTGGAGAAGCTGGCCAAAAATGATCCCGAGCCTAGCGTCCGTCAGGCAGCGCAAGAGGCGTTGGCGAAAATCAAGGGGAGACAGTTTTGAAAATCGGCATCATCTGTTACCCCACTTATGGGGGCAGCGGGGTAGTGGCTACTGAATTGGGGTGCTATTTGAGCCGGCGCGGGCACGAGGTGCATTTCATCTGCCATAATCTGCCGGCGCGCTTCAACTGCCAGCCAAATACCCATTTTCACCTGGTGGAGGTGGTTTCCTATCCCTTGTTTAAATTCCCCCCTTACACCCTGGCCCTGGCCTCCAAGACCGCCGAGGTGATTGAAAAATTCGGTCTGGATTTAATTCACGCCCATTATGCGGTGCCTCATGCCACCTCGGCCCATCTAGCCCAGCAGATTGTGGGGGATACCCACACCAAGATTATCACCACCCTCCACGGCACGGATATTCGCCTGGTAGGGCTGGAGCCTTCCTATTACCGGGCTACCAAGCATGCAATCGCCAACAATAACGGCTTGACAGCGGTCTCCCGTTATCTGGCCGAGGTTACCCGCCAGGAGTTCGCCCTACAGCGCCCGATTGAGGTGATTCCCAACTTTGTAGATAACCAGCGCTTTGTCCGCAAAGCCAATCCGGCATTGCGCGCCTGCTACGCTAGCCCTGAGGAAAAGATTATTACCCACATTTCCAATTTCCGGGCGGTCAAGCGCATCCCTGACCTCTTGCATGCCTTTGCCCTGATTGTCCGCAAGATACCGGCTAAGCTTTTGCTGGTAGGCGCTGGCCCGGAGATCAACCATGCCATGCTGCTGGTCAACAAACTGAAAATTCACGACAAGGTAGTTTTCTTGCACTTGGTGCACCAGGTGGAAGATATTCTGGGGATTTCCGACTTATTTCTCCTGCCCTCGGAGATGGAGTCCTTTGGCCTGGCGGCGCTGGAAGCGATGAGTTGTGAGGTGCCGGTGGTAGCCAGCCGGGTGGGGGGACTGCCTGAGGTAATCAAAGAGGGAGAAAACGGATTTCTGGTTGAAGTAGGCGAGGCAGAAGAAATAGCCCGCTGTGCCCTGACCATCTTGCAGGATGAAAAACTGGCCTTGCAGATGGGGCGAAAGGGACGCCAAATCGCCTGCGAGCAATTCAGCCCGGAAAAAATAATCCCCCATTATGAAAAATATTATCAAGCGGTTTTGAATTTGTAGGAACGGCTTCCAGCCGTGAAGAAATCGTGGCAGGATCCCACTCCCACACATACATTCGCGCCTGGAAGGCGCTCCTACATAAACTAAAAATGAACAAAGTAGCTGTTCAGCAAAGGTTACGAAAGGGAAGATGCTCAATTGAAGGTGGATATTATTTTGTCACCCTCTGTACTAAAGACGGGAAAAAACTGCTTCACTCCGATAAAGCGGCAAGCATTATCTTTGATTCAATAGGTTGGCTTGAAGAACATGAGGGACTGCAATTGATCTGTTGTGTAATTATGCCTGATCATGTGCATCTTGTTTTTGTCTTGGGTCAGGAGCAAACGTTATCATCACTAATGCACTCATTAAAAAGCTATACCTCAAATGAAATTAATAAATCGCTGGGCCGGAGTGGCAGTGTTTGGCAAGTACAATATTATGACCATGGGATAAGGAAAGAGGAAAGCCTTAATGAAATTATTACTTACTGTTATGAGAATCCTGTGAGAGCCGGGCTAACAATACATGCCAAAGATTATCCCTATTGGCGATGTAAATACGAAATGTAGAATAGATGTGGGAGTTGTAGGAATACCTGTAGGAACGGCTTCCAGCCGTGAAAAGTAGGAGCGGCATCTTGCCGTGAACGATCGTGGCGGGATGCCATTCCTACACAACCTTTCGCGCCTGGAAGGCGCTCCTACATAAATACTGCCTGACAATTCTAAAAGGAAACTGCTATGCCAATCACCGGCCACACTCGCCTGGTAGGGATTTTCGGCGACCCGGTCAAACATACCCTTTCCCCGGCCATGCACAATGCGGCCTTTGCCCGGTTGGGAATGGATTATGCTTATTTGCCCTTTGAGGTAAAGCCGGAACAGCTAGAGCAGGCACTGCGCTCCTTGCCAGCTTTGGGAGTTGTGGGAGTTAATCTAACCCTTCCCCACAAAGAACAAGCGCTGAAATACCTGGATGTAATTAGCTACGACGCAAAGTTGATTGGAGCGGTTAACACTGTTAGGGTAGAAAGAGATTGTTTAAGCGGTTATAATACCGACGGGAAAGGGTTTCTTAATGCATTTATATTGGAAGCAGGAATAAGACGAGGACCTGAGGGCAAAAAAGTTTGTATGCTGGGAGCGGGGGGCTCGGCCCGGGCTGTAGCGGTAACTCTGGCAATGGCTGGTATCAAGGAACTCGCCATTTTGAATCGTACTGTTGAGCGGGCACAAGCTTTAGCGAATCATCTGGCCCGGCACTTTCCCAAATTGCGGGTAGCCGCTTACCCTAGAACAGAACAAGAAGCCATTGGTCAAAGTGAAATTATTATCAATACACAACGTCAGTAGGCATGCAGTCTGACGACCCGTTATTAATCGA
Organism: bacterium; assembly: GCA_003230635.1. Next base: position 6,384 of record QIFF01000091.1, read on the forward strand.
TTCCGAACTCATTTCTCCGACATCTTTTGTTTGTGACCTGATTTACCACCCCGCCCAAACCAAGCTCCTGGCTGCCGCTGCTCAGCGCGGGGCTGGGACAATGAACGGCCTGGGGATGCTGGTCTACCAGGGTGCCCTGGCCTTTAAAATCTGGACAGGGGTTAAAGCCCCCGTGGAAGTAATGCGGGAGGCGGTTCTAAAGAAACTATGAGTTCATGTAAAGTCACTTTGCTTCCTCAAGACAAAACCGTAACCGTGCCCAAGGGCACCGTGCTGCTCCAGGCCATGCAGCAGGCTGGGATTCAAGTAGAGAGTGCCTGCGGCGGCCAGGGGGTCTGCGGGCGCTGCCGGGTAATCATTGAGGAGGGAGAGTATAACACCGAAACCACTACACAATTGACGGCCGAGGAGTGCGGTGAGGGCTGCTGTCTGGCCTGCCTGACCCTGGTAGAGGGGGATTTGCGGGTGCGCATCCCGCCCCAGGTGGAGTCGGGCAAGGAAAAAATCCTGGCCGGGGACGAGGCGGTGGGAGCCAGGATTGAGCTGGGGCATTGGCAGATCAGCCCGCGCACCAAGAAGGTGCACCTGCGTCTGCCCCCTCCCTCCCTGGACGACAACCTGAGCGATTACGAGCGCCTGCGCAGGGAGCTGGCCCGGCAGGGCTATCCCAGCAAGCACCTGCACTGCGAACTGGCGCTTTTGCAGAAACTGGGGGGTGTCCTGCGCCGGCACAACTGGGAGGTAACAGTCACCCTGGTGCAGAGTGATTCGGTTACCGACCTGGTTGATGTGGAGGGCGGCGACATCAGTCGGCACCGCTTCGGCCTGGCGATTGATGTGGGCACTACTACAATAGTGGCGCATCTGGTAGATCTGGTCAACGGCAAAACCCTGGGGGTGGCCTCCAGCTATAACGCCCAGGCCAGGTGTGGCGAGGACGTGATTTCCCGGATTATTTACGCCCAGAAGGGTGGCTTGGCTGAGCTTCATCAGTTGGTAATTGACACGATTAACAAGCTGGTGGAGGAGTTGACCGCCAAAACCGGGGTTGACCCCCAGCGCATTGACAGCCTGGTGGCTGCGGGCAACACTACCATGACCCAGTTGCTGCTGGGGATTGACCCCCGCTACCTGCGCCAGGAGCCTTATATCCCCAGCGCCAATTTCTTTCCCCTGGTCAAGGCCGCCGCCCTGGGCCTGCGGGTTAATTCCCACGCTTCTTTGTACTGTATGCCCTGCGTGGCCAGCTATGTGGGCGGGGATATTACCGCCGGGGTGCTGCGTTCCGAATTGTACAAGCAGGAGGCGCTGACCATTTTTATTGACATCGGCACCAACGGGGAAATCGTGCTTGGCAACAAGGAATGGCTGGTGGCGGCCTCTTGCTCGGCTGGCCCGGCCTTTGAAGGGGGCGGGGTAAAATGCGGTATGCGGGCTGCCCAGGGGGCAATTGAGCAGGTACGGATTAACTCGGAAACTCTGGAGCCGAGGGTTCTGGTAATCGGGGGCGGCCAGCCCCAGGGCATTTGCGGCTCGGGAATTATTGACGCCCTGGCGGGAATGCTGATTGGCAGGATTATTGACCAAAAGGGGAAAATCAACAGCGGCTTGTCCTCTGAACGCATCCGCATTCGCCAGGGTCTGCCCGAATACGTGCTGGTCTGGGGCCGGGAAAGCGCCAGCGGGGAAGACATTGTCCTGACCGAGGTGGACATAGACAATATTATGCGCGCCAAGGGGGCGATCTACGCCGGTTTCCGCACCCTGCTCCAGGAAATGGGGGTTGATTTTAACCAGGTGGAACGCTTCCTTATTGCCGGGGGGTTGGGTAATTTTCTCAACATTGAAAGCGCTATTACCATCGGCCTGCTGCCCGACATCCCCTACGAGCGTTTCAAGTACCTGGGCAACAGCTCGGTGATCGGGGCGCATCTGGCCCTGCTCTCCACCAATCTACGAGAAGCGGGCGAGGCAATTGCCAACAGCATGACCAATCTGGAGCTGAGCGTCTCCCCGGCCTTTATGCAGGAATACATGTCGGCGCTTTTTCTGCCGCATACCGACTTAAGCGCCTTCCCCCGCATTCAGGCGCGGCTGAACATGGATTGAAAATTGGGAGAAGAAAGTTCCTTCGCCCTTCCGGGGAGAGGGCTGGAGGGTGAGGGGGAATGAAAAACCTAATTCTAACCGGGTTCATGGCTACGGGCAAGAGCGCAGTGGGACGGCTGCTGGCTGAGGCCCTGGGCTATCGCTTTTTGGATACCGACCAGATGATTGAGCAGCAGACAGGTGAAAGTATCCCCCGGATTTTCCAAGAAGAGGGCGAGGCTCATTTTCGCCGGATTGAAGGGGAACTGGTGCGGGAGTTGGTTGGGGCGGAAGGTCTGGTAATCGCCACCGGGGGAGGCATGATTATGGACGAGGATAACTACTGGCGCCTGCGGCAGCTCGGCCCGATTGTTTGCCTTCAGGCCAGCCCGGAGGTAATTCTGGAACGAGCCGGCAAGAAAAAAAACCGCCCCTTACTGGCAATCCCCAATCCCCTGGAAAAGATTAAGACATTACTGGCCGCCCGCCGGAAGGCTTACGCCCGCGCCGATTTTTGTGTAGATACCTCCCAAAAGACCCCGGAAGAGGTGGTAAGCACTATTTTGGACTATCTTGCTGAATGAATAAACTTGACATAATATAGCATACATGCTATATTAGAAACGGGCTAAATGAATTATAAAATTCTTCACTAGTGTCCAATTATAAGTCAAATAATAACAACTGCTTACAGGGCACATCCTTTGGGGCTGTGTAATTGTGCTCAGTAAGTACTTGTA
>QIFF01000288.1 GCA_003230635.1 bacterium
TCAAAACCGCGCTCACGATAACGTCGTTCCCAAAATTCGTCCATCCTTCACCCCGCCAAGCAATAAATACGCCTCAAGCTAGCATAAAAACTAACAAAAGGCAAGGCTAGATACTGTACTTGTCAACCACAAATAGAAATGTCCGGTTTTAAAAAAATTAGAAGTGTCCTCTTTTTTGTCCGAAAGAAAAGTTTTTCCAAGGTGTGCAGGTTCGCTGTTTGAGCCGGAGGGAAACTATACCTTTGATTATAGCCAGGCAGGTAATTTGCCAAAAACCGGCATTTGGCTGTTAGGGTGTCATATTGACTTGGCTGTAACAGGGGAAAACGCTTGCTCTCTATATATTATTGACACATTTGGGTATTTATAAACCTGGAGATAGGTGTTTATCTGTGGCTAAAAAATTGAGGGCACCTTGAGGGGAAACTTCTAACAGCGGTCGGCCAGGATTTGGGCGTTTTGCCAGAGCTGGCGGATTTGGTTTTCGTTGAGGCCGGCTCCGTGGGCGATTCGCTCAGCTTGTTCCCGGCTAATCAGGTCTTCCGGGGTATGGGCGTCCGTATTGAGCACCAGAGATGCGCCGCTGATAATGGCCATTTTGGCTACCTGCCCGTTGCTCAGGCAATGCCCCTGGCGGCTGCTAAGCTCCAGGAAAATCCCTTTTTCTTTGGCCAACTCAGCCTCTTCCAGGGTAATCAGTCCGGGGTGGGCCAGGATGTCAATCTCAGACTCCAGCGCCGCACGGTTAGTGCCGGGGATAACCGGTTCGACAATGGTCTCCCCATGCACCAGAATCAGCTTCGCCCCCAGTCGGCGCGCTTTTTGGGCCATTTCAGGAATAATCGCCGGCGGAAAATGGGTCAACTCTATTCCCGGAATAGCCTTAATCTTCCAGTGTTGGTTGGCTGTCCGGCAGGCTTGAATTATGCGGGGAAGAATCTGTTCCAGGTTAGAGGTATCGGCGTGGTCGGTAACGGCAATGGCCTGGCAGCCTTTGACCTGGGCGCGGCGAATTAATTCCAGGGGGAGTAGAACGCCGTCACTTAGTAAAGAATGGGTGTGTAAATCAAGCATGAAATTCTCTGGAATCCAGGTGTTCTTCAAGCATTTTGACGGTCACGCTTTCAAAAAGCTCAATTAACTTTTTGGCTTCCTCATGGAAACCCTTCATCATATGATCAGGACATAAACCGGTAGAACTAAGCTGGCTGCAAAGATCGGGATTGTTCAAAAAGAGGGTCACGCGACTCGCTCCCATTCCTTTAGCCTTCTTGAGGGCCAACAAAAGGGCGGAATAATCCTGGAGATTCTTATCGGCCAGAGTGACATTTTCCCTGATTGTGCTGAGGATGTTATCATCATCATCCTTGACTAATATTTCTACAACCCGGCGGGAACCCGGCCTACTTTGTTTCTGACCATCGACGAAAAGATACAAATGGTCATTGCCACCTGCCATAAGTCCTCACCCCCCGTCCCAGAAGAAATAAACAGCAAGAGATATAAAAAGCAATTTAATTGTAGCATAAAAGGAAGAAAGATGCAACCCCCAGCCCAAAATCCCACCACCTGGCCTGGGCCAATATCAACCAGGCATAGCCTTTTATGTTACAGTACAAAAAGGGGGATTATCTATTTCTCTTATGGGTGCTTTAAAAAATAAGAATTTTCGTTCAAGATCAAGGCACTTAATTTAACCGCAGGCATATGCTTGATATTCCGAGGATTAAATTTTGAGCATAAGGCAGAGATTGGGCGAAAAGGCCATTTTTCAAGGTGCCCTCCAGTATTCAACCGTCAAGGCTAGACCCTCTTCCAAACTGACCTGTGGCTGATAGCCTAGAGACTCTCTGGCCTGGGTTATATCCGCCTGGGAATGGCGCACATCTCCGGGTCGGGGAGCAGTGTAAACAGCCTCCTGTGAACTGCCGGTAATTTTCTTCATAATGGCTAAGAGCTGGTTTAGAGTGGTGCGCCGGCTGCAGCCGATGTTAAAAATCCGGCCTGGGGCCGAGGGCGAGCGGACAGCCAGCAGGTTGGCGTCCACTACGTTATCAATGTAGGTAAAGTCGCGGGACTGTTCCCCATCCCCATAGACGGTTGGGGCTTCTTTGGCCAGCAGCGCCTTGATAAATTTGGGAATTACCGCCGCATATTCGGAATTGGGGTCCTGACGCGGGCCAAAGACATTGAAGTAGCGCAGGATCACCGCGGGCAGGCCAAATAGCTGGTAAAAGTTTTGGCAGTATAACTCAGCGGCAAGTTTGCTGATAGCATAAGGGGAAAGGGGCTCAGTGTGCATTGCTTCCTGCTTGGGGAGTTTGGGGTTGGCCCCGTAGACTGAGGAGGAAGAGGCAAAAACAAACCTCTTTACCTTGGCCTCCCTGGCGGCCAGAAGCAGGTTGAGGGTGCCGCCGGTGTTAATCTGATGGCAGCTTAGGGGGTCAATCAGGGAACGGGCTACGGAGGGCAGGGCTGCCTGATGAAGAACGTAATCCACTCCCTGAACAATGGAGCGGATGGCCTCCGGGTTGCGGATATCTTCCTGGTAAAGTTCTATTTGGTTTAGATAAGCTTTAAGATTTTCCCGCCGCCCGGTGAGGAAATTGTCAATTACCCTTACCTGATGTCCCTCATCCAGCAGGTGTTCTACCAGATGTGAGCCAATAAATCCCCCTCCGCCGGTTACTAGATATACGGCCATTTTTATTCCCAACAATCAAGTTTGTATTGTCAAAACCTAACCACAGAGTGCACCGAGAAACAATAAGTTAAGAGGGATTTCAACCCCTCTGTGCCCTCAAATTATTAGGCGTTTTATGTCTTCTTTTAATCTTCCTACATTGAAATTAATCAACAAATCAACTCGTTAGTCCAAAATAGCTGTCAGTCATCAGCATTCAGCTATTAGCTAAAATCTTTTACTGACGGCTGATGGCTGAGTGCTAATAGCTAAGATTTGGAGAACACAGAGTTATTTCTCTGTGCACTCTGTGGTTCCATCCTTTCCTCTCTTTTTTTAAGTTTACAGCTTGATGATATGCTCGCCGGAGAAGCCCTTAAGGGCGTTGCGGGTGTCTATAATCAGGCGGGCTTCTTTGGCGATTAAGGGGTAGTCAAAGCCGCTGTGGGCGGTTAGAATGACTACACAATCGGCTTGCCGCAGAAGTTGGGCATTGAGTGGGCAGGAGGTGAGCTGCTCATGGAGAACCTCGTTGTCCAGTAAAGGGACATAGGGATCAGTATAATTGATAAGGGCACCCTTTCCCTGCAGGATTTTTATCACATCCAGGGCCGGGGATTCACGCACGTCGTCAATGTCTTTTTTGTAGGCTACCCCAAGAATCAGAATGCGCGAGCTGTTGATACTTTTTTTCTTTTTATTCAGAGCGTCGGCAATCAAACTGACTACGTAATAAGGCATACGGCCATTGATTTGTCCCGCCAATTCAATAAAGCGGGCTTCAAAACCCAGGGAACGCGCCTTCCAGGAGAGGTAAAAAGGGTCCACCGGAATGCAGTGTCCCCCCAGACCGGGGCCGGGGTAAAAGGGCATAAAACCAAACGGCTTACTGCTGGCGGCTTCAATTACCTCCCAGACGTCGATTCCCAGTTTGCTGCTCATCAAGGCAATTTCATTGACCAGGCCGATGTTGACAATACGAAAGGTGTTCTCCAGTAACTTGGCCATTTCCGCTACCTTGGGAGAAGAAACCGTTACTACCTGGTTGATAGATTGCTCGTATAGGGTGCTGGCTACTTGGGTGCATTGGGGGGTGATGCCTCCCACGACTTTGGGGATTTTTTGCGGTGGATATGGTTCATTACCCGGGTCTACTCTCTCCGGGGAAAAGGCCAGAAAGAAATCCTTTCCCACTTCCAAGCCGCTTTGTTTCAGAATCGGCAGGACGAGTTCCTCAGTGGTACCGGGGTAAGAAGTGCTCTCCAGGATAATCAATTGTCCCGAGTGCAAATATTGAGCAATCTGGGTGGCCGCCGCTACAATATGTGATATGTCAGGGTCTTTTGTCTTGCGTAGGGGAGTGGGAACACAGATGTTGACGCTGTCCAGTTGCTTTATGCAGCTAAAGTCAGCAGTTGCCTGGAGGTGACCGCTTTTGACCACAGCAGCTAGTTGTTCACTGGGAACATCAGGGATGTAGGAAATTCCCTGGTTAATCTGGGCTATCTTTTCTTCGTTTATCTCTATCCCCCATACCTGGAAGCCTCTTTGGGCGAATTCTACCGCCCAAGGTAATCCCACATAGCCCAGGCCGATAATGCCTAAGCGGGCCTGTTTGCTTTTAATTTTGTTGATCAGCTGGTGTGCTAAGTGCCTTTCGGCCATATTCCTAGTTCCTGTTCTTTGGCTTTGATGTGTTCAGCCCGCTCTTCCAAGTCCTTTTCCAGATTAACTAATCTGTCCATGATAATGTTAAGCTGCTGCATTTGCGTCTGTAATTGTTCGGCTTTTTTGTTGAGTTCCTCTTGCGCGGGCGGCTGGAATTGGTAATGCCGGCAGAGTTGTTCGATGTCTTGCCGGAGGGTGGGGGCCTCGGGCTTTGCCGGGCTGACTACAGGGGGAGTGAGGCTGGATTCCGGCTCTAGATTTAGTTCCGTCAATACCTCTTTAAGCAAATCTTCACTAATGTTTTGAACCTCTTCCACATAGCCGATTACCAGGGCTGCATCACAGATAATGTTGATTAAGCGGGGGATCCCGTTTGAGGCGGTAACAATATGGGCTACCGCCCCTGGGCTGAACAGGCTCGGATTCTTTGCCCCGGCTACCTTCAGGCGGTGCTGGATATATTCAGCCACTTCTGGATCGCTCAGGGCTGCCAGATGATAGTTGACGGTAATCCGCTGGCGCAATTGCTTTAGTTCCGGCAAAGCCAATGTCTGGCGCAGTTCCGGTTGTCCTACCAGGATAATTTGTAAGAGCTTATCCTTTTCCGTTTCCAGGTTGGAAAGCAGGCGGATTTCTTCCAGGGTGGAAATCCCCAGGTTTTGGG
>QIFF01000299.1 GCA_003230635.1 bacterium
ATGGATTACCTCCAGGAATTGTTAGATAAAGTCAAGAACTGCCTGCTGGGGGCTGCCCAGGCCACCGGCACCAAGGCCGCAATTGAGGTGGGAGAATTAATCTATGCCCCCTTCAAGCCCAATTATTGTCTGAGTGACCTTTATCGCCGGAATTTGCAAACCCTTGGCGTTCAAGCAGATGAAGGCCCGGAAACAGAAAACATCGCCTCCTCGGATGTAGGCAACATCAGCCAACTGCTGCCCACCATCCATCCCACCATCGCTGTCTGTGACAAGTCTATCGCCGTGCATTCCCCCCAATTTGCTAAAGCCGCCGCCTCGGATTTTGCCCAAGAACGCATGCTGATTGCCGCCAAGACCCTGGCCATGACCGCGCTGGATTTGTTTTACCGGCCCGAGGTCTTGAAGGAAGTAAAACAAGAGTTCAGTGGTTAGCACTCAGTTTACTCCTAGAGGGGGTTGGCAGAAAACCAGAAAAGTGGTAGACTCTATCTAGCAATCTCCACTAAACAAGCGAGGTCTAGGTGCGCAATCAACTACTCACGGCTAGACCCGGGGAGGACGAGCTGAACTATGAAACCAGCATCCGTCCCCGCAGTTTTAGCGATTATGTCGGTCAGCAGCAGACCAAAGACAACCTGCAAGTTTTTATTCAGGCGGCCAGTGAGCGCCGCGAGGCCCTGGATCATCTGCTCTTTTGCGGCCCCCCCGGCCTGGGCAAGACCACCCTGGCCTATATCATCTCCCACGAAATGGGGAGCAATATCCGCACTACCTCCGGGCCGGTGATTGAGCGCGCCGGCGATCTGGCGGCAATCCTGACCAATCTCCAGGAAAACGACATCCTCTTCATCGACGAAATCCACCGCCTGAATAATGCGGTGGAGGAAATCCTCTATCCAGCGATGGAGGACTTTCAACTGGACATAGTGATCGGGCAGGGGCCGAGCGCCCGTTCCATCAAGCTGGATTTGCCCCACTTCACCCTGATTGGGGCTACCACCCGCACGGGCCTATTGACCTCTCCCCTGCGCGACCGCTTCGGTTTCATCAGCCGCCTGGATTTTTACACTGCGGAGGAGCTGCAGCAGATTATTACCCGTAGCGCCCTCATTCTGGAAGTTGAAATCGAACCTGAGGGTGCCCGGGAAATCGCCTCCCGCTCACGCGGCACCCCGCGCATCGCCAACCGCCTGCTGCGGCGCATGAGGGACTTTGCCCAGGTTCACGGCAATGGAGTGATTACCCGCAACCTGGCCGACGAATCCCTGAAAAAACTGGAGATTGACGAGTGCGGCTTCGACAAGGTGGATCGCCTCTTGCTCCTCTCCATCATTGAAAAATTCCAGGGCGGGCCGGTGGGAGTGGAAACCTTAGCTGCCGTTATTCACGAGGAAAAAGACACCATTGAAGATGTCTATGAACCGTATCTGCTGCAAAAGGGCTACCTCCAGCGCACCCCTCGCGGGCGCATCGCCACCAAACTGGCTTATGAGCACTTCGGCCTGCCCCACGAGCAGCAAGCCCGCCAGGGGAATTTGTGGTAGATGTATCTCCTATACCAAATAGCCCTTTTTGGCCTTTTTTTGTTTATTCTGCCCGGCTGTCTTTGGGCAGGCTATAAGAGCGGCAAGTACCGCCGCAGTATGCGCCAGCGCCTGGGGATTTTGCCGCCCGAGTTGCAGGAACGCTTCCAATCGGGACGTTGGATTTGGGTGCATGCCGTCTCGGTAGGAGAAACGGCCGCAGTGGCCCCCCTGATCAGGGCGCTGAAAAAGCGTTATCCCCGGCACCAGATCCTCCTTTCTACCATCACTGAAACCGGCTGGGAAATGGCCCAGAAAACCCTGCCGGAAATAGACGCCCATCTGTATTTCCCCCTGGATTTCAGCTTTGCCATCCGCCGGGTCCTGGACAGCATTACCCCGGAAGTGTTTCTCCTGGCGGAGACGGAAATCTGGCCCAACTTCCTGCACCATCTGAAGCAACGCCGGGTGCCGGTCTTGCTGGTCAACGGGCGCCTCTCCCTAAGCTCCTTTAAGCACTACAAACTGGTTAAGCCCCTTATGGTCAGGGTGCTGAGGGATATCCAGCAATTTAGTATGCGAACCGAGCTTGACGCCGAACGCATCATTGCCCTGGGGGCAGACCCAAAACTGGTGAAGGTTAACGGCAACCTTAAATTTGACCAGCAGCATTCCCTCTTGAGCGCTGAAGAAAGGAAAAAACTGCGTGATGAGCTAAAAATTCCCCCTGCCGCCCCCCTCTTAGTAGTCGGCAGCACCCATGCCGGGGAAGAAGAAATAATCTTGCCGATTTTTAAGCAGTTGCGCCGGGAATACTCCGATTTGCTCATGATTCTGGCCCCCCGCCATCCCGAGCGTCTGCCTCAGGTGGAGAGCTTACTGCTCAAAGCAGAAATACCCTTTGTGCGTAAGACCAAACTGGTGGCCGCTGCTGATTTGGAGCCGGTTATTTTGCTGGACACAATCGGGGAGTTGGCGGCCATCTTCAGCCTGGCCAGCGTGGTTTTTATGGGGGGAACTCTGGTGCCGATCGGAGGGCATAATATTCTGGAGCCGGCCCTCTACGCCAAGGCCATCTTATTCGGCCCCTCCATGGATAACTTTGCCGAAATCGCCCGCTTATTTAAAGAAAAAGAAGCTGCCTTGCAGGTAAAAGACGGGCAGGAGTTGGCAGCGACACTGGGAAAGCTTTTGTCCGACGCCCACCAGCGGGCGCGTCTGGGACAGGCTGCGATACGGGTAATCCAGGAAAACCAAGGGGCAACCCAGCGAAATCTGACCCTGGTGGAAAGCTATATCCCCTAAACTACCCCCAGCACTGCTTTTACCTTGACAAAAGTGGGCATTTTTGTTAATTTCAGCAGGCTGTAAATAGTAACAATCATTGAAAGACACATAGGAGTGCAGGATGCAAAAACGCTATCTTTTAACCCCCGGGCCCACCCCGCTGCCCCCCGAAGTGGTACGTTCCCAGGCTCAACCCATAGTCCATCACCGCACAGAGGAATTCAAACAGCTCTTTTTAGGCATACATCAAGACTTGAAATACGTATTTCAAACCCGGCAGGAAGTGCTGATTCTGGCCTCTTCAGGGACAGGGGCCATGGAGGCCTCAGTGGTCAATCTGCACTCGCCGGGGGATGAGGTGCTGACCATAAACGGCGGGAAATTCGGTGCCCGCTGGGGACAGATGGCCCAAACCTACGGTTTGAAAGTTACCACCCTGGAGGTGGAATGGGGACAGGCGGTTGATCCGGCCCTGGTCGCCCAGGCTTTGGAGGAAAATCCGAATATCAAAACCGTCTTCGCCACCTTCTCGGAAACCTCCACCGGAGTGCTGACCGATGTAGAAACCCTGGCCAAGATTACCTCCCGGCGTCCCCAGGTACTTTTAGTAGTGGATGCGATTACTGCCAGCGGGGTTTTGCCCCTGCCCATGGATGAATGGGGAGTGGACGTGGTGGTCAGCGGCTCGCAGAAAGCCTTTATGCTTCCTCCGGGGCTGGGTTTCATTGCCCTGAGCGAAAAGGCCTGGCAGCGCACGGAAAGCGCAACCTTACCCCGCTATTACTTTGACCTGGTCAAGGAGCGCAAGAGCCAAAGCAAGGGTCAAACCGCCTACACCCCGGCCATTTCCCTGATCATCGGCTTAAAAGAAGTCCTGGAACTGCTCAAAAAAGAGGGTCTGGAGCAAGTTTTCGCCCGCCATCAGCGCCTGGCTAGGGCTACCCGGGCAGCGGTAACCGCCCTGGGTCTGGAACTGTTGGCCCCGGATTCACCCAGCCCGGCCCTTACCGCGGTTAAAGCCCCGCCTGATATGGACGCCGGCAAAATTGTTAAGCGCCTGAGCCAGAAATACGGCGTCACCATCGCCGGCGGTCAGGATCACCTCAAAGGGCGCATCTTTCGCATCTCCCACCTGGGTTACGTAAACAACTTTGATGTCATAATTGCCATCAGCGCTCTGGAAATGGTGCTTAAGGAACTGGGCTATCCCCTGGTTTTGGGAAGCGGAGTTGGGGCCGCCCAGGAAGTGCTGCTGGCTGGTTAACGGAGTAGGGGCTTTAGCCCCGTGAAAAGACACGAGCCTAAAGGCTCTACTCCAGCAAGGAGTTTTTCTTTGCCTAAAATTCTCATCAGCGACCCCATCTCTGAGCAGGGGCTGGCTGTTTTTGCCGCCCATGCCGAGTTGGAAGTTGATATAAAAACCAAGCTGACCCCGGAGCAGTTGCAAACCTGCATCGGCGAGTATGATGCCCTGGTTATGCGCAGCGGCACCAAGCTCACCGCCCCCATCATTGAAGCGGCCGCGCGCTTGAAGGTTGTCGGCCGGGCCGGGGTGGGAGTGGATAACATAGACCTGGAGGCCGCCACCAAAAAGGGTATTATCGTCATGAATACCCCGGGCGGCAACACCCTCTCCACCGCCGAGCACACCCTGGCTATGATACTGGCCCTCTCCCGCCGCATTCCCGAGGCCAACGCCTCCCTGAAAGCGGGGCGCTGGGAGAAAAAAAGCTACACCGGGGTGGAGCTATTCGGCAAAACCCTGGGGGTAATCGGTCTGGGACGGATTGGCGCTGAGCTGGCCAAGCGGGCGCAAGCCTTTGGCATGCAAGTCCTGGCTTATGACCCTTACATAAACATGGAAGCGGCCCGGCGCTTGGGAGTGCAGGTGGTGGAACTGCCGCCGTTGCTGGCGCAGTCCGACTACATCAGCCTGCACCTGCCCCTCACCGGCCGCACCAGACATATTATCGACCAGAAAGCCCTGGCCAGGATGAAGCCCGGGGCGCGCCTGATCAACTGCGCCCGCGGGGGACTGGTGGATGAGGAAGCCCTGGCACGGGCACTCAAGAGCGGGCATCTGGCCGGAGCGGCCCTGGACGTTTTTGAGCGGGAACCCCTGCCTGCCGGGCACCCCCTGCTAAACATGCCCCAGTTGGCCTTAACCCCTCACCTGGGGGCTTCCACCAAAG
>QIFF01000081.1 GCA_003230635.1 bacterium
CAATCAGGCCTTCTTGCACCAGCCCCTCGGGACTGGCAAAGGTGGCCAGCATGCTTACACTGGGAAATTCTCCCAGATCGTGAAGGCGCTGGCGTAAGGCCCAGAGTAAGTGCCGTCCGGGTACTGCCTCATAGGCCAAAAGGGCCTTGGCCTCAAAGCGATTCCAACTCAGGCGGGCGTTAAGCATAATCATAGTCAGATAAACACTACGGTAGCCGCCGTAATAAGGCCAGTCCTCCCAGAGCCTATTGGTATAGCAAAAATTTACCTTTGAACTTTCCTGCAATAGGTCAAATTCGTCATCGCTCAGTAATCGTGGCAAGACCTTGCTGCGCACCTCTTCCCATAATCCGGGGAGCAACTCCCTGGACACTTCCATAAAAGTGAAGACGTCCACTCCCCCCTCCAACTGCCACTCTTTGAGCATATTTTGGGTAGAACCTGAATACCCTGCTGCCCGCAGACTGTCCTCCAACTGCCGTTGGTGTTTTTGCCAGTCTGGCTCGCTCAGTTTTACCCCTAAGAGCAATTCAATCGCCTGGGCATAATCCGTTTCTTCAGGTGAAATTTCCTGTGCCAAACAAGTTTTTAAAGCAGCAATTTGCTGACTGAAAACGCTCCGGGGATAGAAGGGGGGAGTATCCTCCAGGCGTTTTTGAGCCGTCTTTAATAAGCTCTCCAAATTAGGGAGGAGGTTGTGAATAAGCAGATATGCCCCCTCCTTTCTGGGGAGAAACCTTCCGTAATAGAAATCCGCCACTTTTTCTTTACCTAAAAGCTGGTCAGCCAAAAGGGCCAGGTGGATATATTCCTCTTCCACCCATCGTTCAAACCAGGTACTCATTGAACACTCCTTATGGTTTCCAGGGCAGCCCCGCTCAAATCAGCTTGTGCCTCTCCCACCACGTAGAGGGAACCGGTAACGCAGATTAAATCATTTTTTCCCGTTAGGGCTTGGGCCTGGCGCAGGGCCTCGGATACGCTTTCAGTGGCAATTACTCGCCCCTTGGGGTTGTTTAGCTTGGCTGCCAGTTCCTGGGGGCTGGCGGCGCGGGGTATGCCGGCGCGGGTAAGAATTAAGGTGTCCGCCTGCCCAAACAGGGAGATAATTCCAGCCAGGTCTTTGTCCTCCATTACTCCCAGTACCACAATTAAACGCCGGTGGGGGAAGAGAGCCAGATTATGCAATAGTTCCTTGACCGCTGTTGGATTGTGGGCGCCGTCCAGCAGCAGCCAGGGGCGGGTAGCCATCAACTGCATTCGGCCAGGCCACTGGGTTTGCGCCAGGCCCTTGCGAATGGCCGCCTCTTCAATCTGCCAGCCGGTTTCTGCCGATAACAACTGGGCGGCGCGGACGGCCAGCAGGGCGTTCTGGAGTTGACAATCCCCCAGCAGGTTGATACTCAAATCAGTTAATGTCCCGCTCGGGGTTTCCAGGCTGAAGAGCTGCCAGGGCCAGCGCTGTTGCAGATGAGCCTTGACCTCGTGTTGGAGCTGGTGCAGGGCAGCGTCTTGCTGCCGGCAGGTTTGTTCCAGGCACTCCAGGGCTTCCGGCTGGCTGACTGCGGTCAAGACCGGCGTCTGTTTCTTGATAATCCCGGCCTTTTCTGCGGCAATCTCGGCCAGGGTTTCCCCTAGGTAGGCTTGATGCTCCAGGCACAGATTGGTAATGACGGCCAGCAGGGGATTAACCACGTTTGTGGCGTCCAGACGCCCCCCCATCCCGGTCTCCAAAACAGCGATGTCTATTTCTTCTTCCCGGAAATACTCAAAAGCCAGGGCGGTTACCGTCTCAAAAAAGGTGGGGTAGTTGGTGCCGGAATTAAAGCAGAGGTCAGCGGCAACCAATGTCCGCAGACGCTGGCTAAGTTCCACCACCCGCTCTGGGGGAATGGGCTGGTTATTAATCTTAATTCGTTCGGTGAAGTCAATCAAATGGGGAGAGGTGTATAAACCCACCTTAAAACCGGCTGCTTGCAAGATACTGGCAAGATAGGCACAGGTAGAACCCTTGCCGTTGCTCCCCGCCACCTGGACGCTGGGAAATTGCCGCTCCGGATGGCCCAATGAGGCCAGCAACCGGCTGATATTAGCCAACCCCAGCTTAATCCCCATCTTTTGCAAGCCGTAAAGATAAGCCAGGGTTTGTTGGTAGTTGGGTGGTTGCATAGTTGTAGGGTGGGCTGTGCCCACCAATTTTTAGATGTTGATATTGTTGGGTTTCGTTCCTCAACCAGCCTACCTTGCTATTGCAGTTGGAGTAACATATACGGAGCAGGGTCACTTGCTGATTTAATTTGCCAGTTATATGAACCCATCATGCCAAAAAGCTTTGGCACACTCTTTGCGTTGTGCTTTATTACCTTGGCATTTGTATTTACCTCAAGCTGTCCATCAACTTTTATTCCAAACTCTTGTAGCTCCTTAATATTCTTTTTATCCAATTTCATGCCTCTTATTTCAACCTGTTGCTCTTTAATAGGCACAATAGAAATAATTTTGCTGATGTCGCGATTCAAAAAATATATAGGAGAATTGAGAGTCCCTTCACGCTTATACAATACCTTGAACCTTCCATGTCCAACATAGTTTACCTTTTTAAAGTTAGGGTCTTTTAATAATTCTTGTTCAATTTCTTCTTTCATCTTTCTTTCATCATTTGCAGTAAGTTTTTCTTTGTTAACCTCAGCAGCCTTTATAACAACATATGTTAAAATGCCATCATAAACAAAAGAATATGTTCCATTTTTGTTGATGTTGATTTTGGCTTCAAACTCTTCCGGGGAAAGGCAAGAAGATACGAAACCCAGCAAGAATAACAAGGTAAGCACAGAGAGAAAAGTTTTGCGATGGTTCATGGTACACGTCCTCCCTCATCAAATCCTTTCAGCATTTTTGCAATTAAGGGTTTCGTTTCTGGTAAGTTTTTGCTTATAATCTCCCAAATAATACCCAAATCAATCCCAAAGTATTCATGAATTACAATATTCCTTAGCCCAATCATCCTCTCCCAGGGAATGCCGGGGTATTTTTCTCTCACATCCTTTGGAATACTCTTTGAGGCTTCACCAATAATTTCAAGATTTCTTATAACGGCATCTACGACCATCCCGTTTTCCACAAATGTCTCATAAGTCAAGCCCTTGATGTAACACTCAATCTTATCCATAGCTTCCAGTATATCCTCGCCAAAGATTCTGTATGACCTGTTTTTCATGCGTAAACCACTTCTTTCAGGATGTTATCCTTTAGCTGGGGTTTTAATGCCTTTACTGTGACTAAGTCCACTCTTTTGCCTAAAATCCCCTCCAGAAACTCTTTAAGGTCAATAAATTCCCATCCAATCGGCTTATAAAACTCCACCAGAATATCCACATCACTTTCCTTGGATTCTTCCCCTCTGACGTAAGAGCCAAAAACCCCTATCTCTTTTACCTTGAACTCCTCTTTCAGAAACGGCTTATATCTTTTTAATTTTTCTTCAATTTGATTTTGTTTTTTCATCTGCCTGTTTCCTCAATAGTCTCTCAAAAACTGCTGGGGGGTGGTGATTTTAATCCCCATATACTCCCCTATAGCCCCCAGTGTTTTGTCCCCGCTTATAATGACTTTTGCTTTTAAGGCCAGGGCACATTCTATGAATTTATTATCATCGGGGTCAGCTTTGACCACTTTTATTTTGGGGGTTTTTGTGGTAAAGAGCAGGTTGAAACCCCTGGCAAAAAGGGAGAGGAGTTCTTCTAACTCGTCCTCATCCTTCAGGCCAATTCGCTGGAGAACCTCCACATATTCCCTAAGAATGTCTTTAGACAGGCAAAGGGTGATTTTTTGTTTTCTCCACAGGTCTATAATCCTGCGGGGGTTCCCGCCGAAAAAGGAGGAAACAAAGACATTTGTGTCAATAACTACCCTCAGTTTTTTCTAGCCTCCTTTATGGCCCTGTCTATATCCTTTGGTTTTACACCCCTGGATTTTAACTTCCCCCCGATTCTATCCCACAAGTCATCAATGTAGGCGCTGATGTCCCGCTCTTTTATGTAGTCCTCAATAAGTTCCCTGACGACTTGACTTGAGGCTTTTCCCTCTCCCCTGGCAAGTTTATTGAACCTATTTTTGACCTGCGGGTCTATCCTTATAATCATCTGGGTTGTCATTCTATTACCTCCATAACATATATTTTGTATATATTGTATATCGTTTATGGGGAACTGTCAACCTGAAGATTTAGCGGGCAGCAAAAAAATCTAGCAGTTTAATCAAGGTGTCCTTCAAATCGCCGCGGCTGACAATCATGTCAATCATGCCGTGTTCCAGCAGAAATTCCGCTCGCTGAAAACCCTCGGGGAGGGCCTTGCCCATGGTCTGTTCAATTACCCGCGGGCCGGCAAAGCCGATCAGTGCCCCGGGCTCGGCTATAATTACATCCCCCAGCAGGGCAAAGCTGGCGGACACCCCGCCCATAGTGGGATCGGTCAGCAGGGAAATAAAGGGCAGCCCGGCTTCAGCCAGGGTCACGGTGGCGGCGCTGGTCTTGGCCATCTGCATCAGAGAGAGCAGCCCTTCCTGCATGCGCGCCCCGCCTGAGGCGGCAATGCTCATAAAGGGGAGTTTTTGCTCTAGGGCCTTTTCCATGCCGCGCGTCAGTTTCTCCCCCACTACCGAGGACATGCTGCCGCCCATAAAAGCAAATTCAAAGGCGCAGATAACCAGCTCATGGCCTCCGACCTTGCCCTGAGCGTTGATCATGGCGTCCTTCATACCGGTGCGTTCCTGGTTGTCTTTGAGCCGGTCGCGGTATTTCTTGAAATCCTTGAAACGCAGTGGGTCGTTGGGCTGCAAGTGGCTGTCAAACTCGCTGAATTTTCCCTCGTTGAAGGTCAGGCGCAGGCGCTGAAGGGCGGAAATGCGGAAGTGGTAATTGCATTTTGGGCAGACGCTATGGTTCTTTTCCAACTCGTTGCGGTAAATGATTTCTTTGCAGCTATCCTCGGGGATTTTGAGTTGCTTATTGCGCACCGTGGGCTTTGCTGATTTGGGCCGGCGAAACCAGGTCATACTTACTCTCCTTGAGGCCAAATGTATAACAAAAATGGTGCTCTGTCAAGGAAACCTCCCTGCTTGACATATGGGTATAATATGAATACCATTAGAATATAGAAGGAAGTTGTATCTTGCAGTTATAGAGTGTCCTCCCCTAGCCGTCATTTTCCTGGCTGTTTTTTAAATTGAGGGTATAGATGTGAGGCAGTTCCAGCAGTTCCTCCTCAAAATACAAAAACCCCCTTTTTATGTTAGCAGTCATGGTTGTCTCGATATTTGTTGTCGAGATGACTGTTGGCTACTTTCTGCATTATGTAATACGCTTATCCCCGCTTGTAGGGGCGTTGATTAACGCAGCCGTGCTAAGTATTATGCTTTGTCCGGTGGTCTATATTTTTATGTTCCGTCCGCTGGTAACACGGGTCGAAGAGCGCAAGCGAACCGAGGAGGCGCTACAAAAAGCTCACGACGAGTTAGAACTGCGGGTTGAGAAACGAACCGCTGAGCTTGCCCGAGCTAATAAGGAGTTGCGAGTTGAGATTAACGAGCGGGA
>QIFF01000012.1 GCA_003230635.1 bacterium
GCGCCTTTTTATACGGCTTAAAGCTACCTACCCGGGCCGAGCGCGAGCGGTTTTGCCTTAATGGGGTGTTGTGTGCAAAATGTCCCACCTATATCAAGAAGGAAAGGGACGTGCACAAACTAACCTATTAGGTAAAATAACAAGGGGGGGACATTGTCTGTGCTTAAACTTGGTTTTAACGGAGGCAGTGTTATTTAAGGGGGCGTCACGAAATAACGACCCCTCGGCAGGGTCTAGTATCCTGCCGGACAAAGGCTGATGCAGGAAAATAAACCGCATCAGCCTTTGTCTTATGGACACCTTGAAAAATGGCCTTATCGTTTCAATTCCAATCATCCACCTTGAGGCAGATACCATCTCCGGGCTGGATTACCCCCCCCCGCAAAACTACCGCAAAGACCCCTTCCCGCGGCATTACGCAATCACCAACCTGATAATAAATAGCGCAGCGCTGGTGGCAGACCTTGCCCAACTGGCTAATCTGAAGCAGCACCTGCCCGCCGATCTGCAGAATATCCCCAACTTTTAGCTTGGTCAGTTCTATCCCCAGAGTGGTGATATTCTCAGCAAAGGCTCCCGGGGATACCTCCACTCCCAAGTCCTGCATCTTCTGAATACTCTCCAGGGCCAGCAGGCTTACCTGCCGTCCGGGAGCCCCGGCATGGGCATCCCTCTCCACTCCATAGTCGGTAATCAATTTTATTTGGGACTGGTTTTCCTTGGCCCGCCCTTTGGCAGGGCTCAGGGAAACCGCCACTACTTTGCTCACTGACATGAATCCACTCTCAAAGCAGCAAGAAGTTCTTGCATATCTTCCGGTAAAGGGGTTTCAAAAGACAATTCCCGGCTGTTCTGGGGATGGGTAAAGGAGAGCTTTGCTGCATGCAGCATCTGGCGGGAAATACTGATTTCCTGCCGCCTGCCACTATCATCTTTCAGGGAAATTTTTGTCCAGCGCCCATAGACCCTATCCCCCAGCACGGGGTGCCTGATGTGGGCCAGGTGCACCCGAATCTGGTGGGTGCGTCCGGTATCCAGTTTCAGCGACAAAAGGCTGCTGTACCTAAATTGCTCCTGCACCCGGTAATGAGTAAGTGCGGGTTTGCCCCGTTGAGGGTCGGTTGCCATCTTTTGGCGCTGGCTGGCGTGGCGCCCAATCGGCATCTCAATCGCCCCGCCGGTATGGGTGAAAGTGCCCCCCGCTATGGCTAAATATTGACGGCTGACCCTGCGTTGAGCCATCTGCCGGCTCAAGCCCTGGTGGACAAGGTCATTTTTGGCTACCACCACCAGCCCTGAGGTGTCCTTATCCAGGCGGTGGACAATCCCCGGGCGCTGCACCCCTCCGATGCCGGAAAGATTTTTACAATGCGCCAGCAGGGCGTTGACCAGGGTATGCCCGGGGTTTCCCGCACCCGGATGCACCACCAGGCCGGGCGGTTTATTCACCACCAGCAAGCCCTCGTCCTCATAAACAATATCCAAGGGAATGTCTTCCGCTTGAAGCTGCAAGGGGATGGGGTCGGGAACAAAGAGGGTAATTTCATCAGCGGGTTTAAGCAGATAGCGGGACTTGAGCGGCTGCTGGTTGACCCTGACGTGCCCCTCTTTAATAAGCCCCTGGATCCGCGAGCGGGAAAGTCCCGGCCCCGGCTGGCGGCTTAAGAAATAATCCAGGCGCTGGTTAGCTTCGGTTTCGCTTACCAGGAAGTGGTGTTTTTCAGACATGGGGATAGTTGAGCGGGTCGGGGAAACCGGCTTCCCTGAAACCCTTCAGGCGCAGCAAACAGCTATCGCACCGGCCGCAGGGCTGGCCATTGGCGTTCGGGTCGTAGCAGCTATGGGTCAAAGCGTAATCCAAACCCAGCTTCAGGCCCAGTTGAATAATCCGGGCCTTAGTCAGGTTAATCAGGGGGGTATGAATCTTAATCCGGCTGCGGCCCTCCACCCCGGCCCTGGTGGCCAGATTAGCCATCTGCTCAAAGGCGCGGATGTACTCGGGGCGGCAGTCCGGGTAGCCGCTGTAGTCCAGGGCATTGACCCCGATAAAGATGTCCTCGGCCCCAAGCGTTTCGGCCCAGGCCAGCGCCAGGGAGAGAAAGATGGTATTGCGGGCCGGGACATAAGTATTGGGAATTCCCTGGGGAATATCCGCCGCCGAGCGCCGCTTGGGCACCGCCAGCTTGCCGGTCAGGGCCGAACCGCCGATGGAGCGCAGGTCAACCCCTATAACCAGGTGCTCGGCTGCCGTATAGGCCTGGGCTACTCTTTCGGCTGCCGCCAGCTCCACCTGGTGGCGCTGGCCGTAACGCAGGCTCAAGGCATAAGGCACAAAGCCCTCATCTTTGGCAATCGCCAGGGTAGTGCTGGAGTCTATTCCCCCGCTCAACAGGATCACCGCTTTGCGCACGGAAATTGGGTTTCCTTTATAAGGACAGCTTGTCTACCAGAGAACTCACCGCCTGGCAGGCCGGGGTGGAGGATGGCAGGTTCATTAGGGGATGCCCCTCCATGTCCCGCTGCTGGAGGGTAAGGTCATGGGGAACACTGCCCAGCAACTCCAGCCCCCATTCTTGCAGCAGGCGGGAATAATCCCGGTTCGCCTCTGCCGGCAGACGGCCGATTACCACTCCTTGCCGCCGGATGTTCAATCTCAACTCATCCGCCATTTCGGCAATGCGGGCCGCCGTCTCCAGCCCCCGCCGGCTGGCGTCGGCCACCAACAAAAGCAGGTCAACATTGCGGGTGGTGCGGCGGCTCAAATGCTCCATCCCGGCCTCATTGTCAATCAGCATAAAGGGATAATTATTCCCCAGAACATCCATAATCTTGCGGATCAAATTGTTGGCATAGCAATAACAGCCCGGCCCCTCCGGGCGCCCCATGGTAATCAAATCAAAGCCGTCGGCCTCCACCAGAGCGCTTTGAATGTGATATTCCAGGAACTCTTCTTTGGTCATCCCGGCCGGTATGGCATTGATACTCCCCAGGGCATCCTCGCGGATGCTGCCTACGGTTCGGGTGACCTCTATCCCCAGCACCTGTCCCAGATTGGCGTTAGGGTCGGCATCCACCGCCAGAATCGGCTTTTTACCCCGTTTTAATAACTCCGCCGTCAGCAAGGCGCAAAGGCTGGTCTTGCCCGTACCACCCTTGCCGGCCACGGCAATGGTATAGCTCATAATCACTTATCCCGAAAGGTTGGCTTTTTCTAACACAAAGTCCCGCACTTTTTCGGCCAGCTTAACAGCTTCTTTGGCTTCTTCCAGCGGGTAATCATAAAATTCTCCTGGATAGCGCACCTCAACTGCGTAGCCGGTTAATTTTTCACACGCCTCGGCCAGCATATAAAAGCCTATATCTACTTTTCGGCAACGGTTGTTTAGAGTTACCAGGTCGTGGCTCTTTTCCACTTCAATATCATGCAGAGTTAGGTAACCCTTCAAGTATTTTTCGGCGCACTGCTGGGCGTGAAAGCAAATGGTATCAGTGGGCGGATCCGGGTTGCGGATAATCATCCGGGCTGCGGACAGGTCGTTCTCTCCTTTCCTGAACCACTCCCGCACCCATTTCAGTTTATCGGCCATAGAGTAATTTCCCTTTGCGGGCAATGGTATAACCAATGGTGTTGGGGACTTGCGACTCCTCCTCAAACTCTTGCTGGCTATACACCAGCACATCCAGGGAAAAATCACGGTTGGGGAACAACCGGCGCACCATCAGGCTGCGCTGGTGCTTTGAACCCGGGAGGTCGGCAATAACCAGTAAATCCACATCACTCCCTACCCCTGCGGTACCTCTGGCCCGGGAGCCAAAGAGATAGATTTTGTACGGGTGGATTTGCTCGGTTAATTTTTTGACTAAATTTTCCAGTAAGTTGCTCATAAGATTTTTTCAGGAACCTGATCGAAGTAACTGCAAAGATTATGAAAGTGTTGTTCATCAATTGGGTTAAAATAGTAGTGTTTTACCTCAAACTCATCTCCATCTATCCAGATAAAAAGATGTACTCGCAACTTTTCCTCCTTAATGCGTCCCTCTGAAAAGTTGCCAAAAACACCACCATCCCGAGCACCATCCTCTGTCAATTCATCACCAGTTATAACATTAACTAACTCAGGAAACCCACACATGTCCTCATCATCGTGATTCACAAAGACCAAAACATTGGGATATTCTAAATTAGGATTAACAACATCAAATTGTTTCACTGCTTCGTGAATTTTGTTAGAGAGCCGGTTAAAGACCGGATCTTTTCGAAAACCGCCGACAATCTTTCCGGGAGGTGCTGCTTTAAGTTGGTTGTCCAGCCACTCGTCACGAGAGATAGTTTTAACCTCACAAAAGAAAGCCAACTTGTTTCCTCTGAATACCCGGAAATCAGGAGTCTTAGGTTGGCTTTTTTCCTGTTTTGTAAATTCTTCTGCTTGCAGACCCTTTTTCCCAAAAAAGTCTGCGACTTGTTTTTCTTCGTGGGTCATAATCCTGCCTCATCCAGAATAGTGGGCACCTTGTCTTCAGCCCCGATTGCCATGACGTGCACCCCGTCGCAGATGCCCTTGAGTGCCCTAATCTGGCGGGCGGCGATTTTGATTCCGGCCTCCATCTGGCAGCGGGCGGCCAGCTTCTTGTCCTCCCCGGCCCGCGCCTTGGCCTCCTTCAGCTCGGCAATCAAATTATCCGGCACCTGAATCCCGGGGACAAACTTGTTGAGGTAATTGGCCATGCCTGCTGATTTTAGCAGCAGAATCCCGGCCAGGATTTTAACCTCAAACTGCCGGGCATATTCCATAAATCCGGCAAACTTATCCAGGTCATAAACCGCCTGGGTCTGAAAGAACCTGGCCCCGGCGGTTACCTTTTTCTCAAACTTCATCAACTGGGGCTCCAGGGGATTGGCCTCCGGGGCGACCACTGCACCAGGGAAGAAATCGGTTGCCCCCTCTAACTCATTGCCGTTTTCAAGGGGTTTGCC
>QIFF01000204.1 GCA_003230635.1 bacterium
TGGAACTGAGGATATATTTCTTTTCCATTTCTTCCAGGCGATATATCTTGTGGGTCAAGACTATATTCTGATTGCCCAGGGAAAGATTTTTTAATATCTTATAAAGCAGATCGGGAGAGTTTTTGAGGATGTTGCCGTAGTTGAAAAGGTCGTGGCGCAGGTTACTCATCATGGTCTTGGGGTCATGACCCCGGTTCAGCAAGCGTATGGCGTATGGCTTCATGGCCTCCAGGATATTTGCATTGGGGGAAAGGTTTCGCCCCACCCCTTCCATGGCAATCATGGTCTTAAACAGAAGAATCAATTCCCGGGGCAGGCGCATGCGGTATCTCACTGCCAGAGAGATTGTCTTATCAAATATCTCCTTGATTTGAATGTGTTCCAGCGAGCGGCCGTAGAAGGGCTCGCTTATGTCCATCAAATCATACTTGAAACTCTGGAGGTCGGTCTTATCATTGATCAGGCCCATGCCCACGAAAACTGTAATCACCCGGTCGTAGTCGTGCTCGGCATAACCGACGAAGAGGTTGGACAGGTGGCGCATCAGCTCCTTGTCAATAAACCCCATAATGCCGAAGTCAATCAGTCCCACCCGCCCGTCCGGCATGACCAGGGCATTGCCCGGGTGAGGGTCGGCGTGGAAATACCCATGCACCAGGATCTGTTTGGCGAAGACCTCCAGCCCGGCTTCGGCGACCTTTACCGGGTCCAGTCCGGCTGCCCTTATCCCCTCCAAATCGTCCAGAGCAATCCCGTCCAGATGCTTCATCACCAGAACGCGGGGGGTGGTGAAATCCCAGAACACTTCGGGGAGGCAGAGTGAGGGATCATCTTTGAAATTGCTGGCAAAGCGCTCAATACTGGCCGCTTCATTGGTAAAATCTATCTCCTTGCTGATGAAACTCTCGAACTCGCCCACCAGAGCAAGCGGATTGAGAAGATCCATGTTATCTAACCTGTTTTCCATTGTCCTGGCAATTCGTTTGAGTATTTTGATGTCTTCCCGTATTATTTGTTCAATCCCCGGCCGCTGCACCTTGACCGCAATCTTTTCGCCGGAGAGAAGCTCCCCATAATGAACCTGGGATACGGAAGCGGCCGCTATCGGGGTGGGGTCCAGGGAGCGGAATAATTTTTCCGGCTTTTCCCCCAGCTCGGATTCGATAATCTCCCGGATCTCTTCAAAGGAAAAGGGAGGGACACTATCCTGGAGTTTTTTGAACTCCTCCACAAAATCGGCGGGGATAATGTCCGGTTCAAGACTGAGCATCTGGCCGAGTTTGATAAAGGTCGGGCCCAACTCCTCAAAGGTCATGCGCAGCCGTTGAGCAGTGGAGAGTTCTTTCCCCTCTTGGGATCCAGAGTATTCCCGTTCCCATTTGGCAATGGTGTCGGAGAGGCCGCGAATGCTGGTGCGGGAAACCACATTGTAGAAACCGTGACGGATGAAGACCGCGGATATTTCCCTTAAGCGTTTCATCCCTTTATAGGTTCCCGAATTTTTTCTAAGCGGCATAGGTTTTAATTTTGCAGAAATTTTGGTGGGAAAAAGAAAGAACTTATTTTAGCCTTATAGGCATTATAGAACCGAGCTTGTTGCCTGTCAACCGGGATTATTCATTCATGAATAATCCCTCGACCGCCGATTTTGCCGCCTGGCTGCGTTGGCTTGAATTTTTCTCACTCAACATACGTTTAGTATGCCTCGCTCGAAAAATCCTGTGCCGCCTTGCCAGCCAACAAACTTGACGGTCGCCCCGCATTATTTGTCAATAATGCGGGTCAAGGTAGTGGCTGAAAGAATTCCTGGTGTACTATCTTCTCAAAGGGTCTTCTAATATTGCTGCTTATGGACAATAACTTGTTGGGGGCTTGGGGGTCAATATATCCCAGCCTCAGCACTTCAATTGCCTCAATCTCATCGGGTAAGCGCAACAAGTGCCTTACCCTTTGTAGTCCCTCCTCTGTATCCAGAAAGATGGATTGGAACTGGGCTCCTATATTGCGGGCAGTGGCGGCCAGGAGAATATTCTGAATCACAACCCCCAGAGACATCAAATTGAGTTCGTAAGAAACACCTGAACTGGCCAGGAGTTTCTTATTATACATTATCACAATCATTAAAGGAGCCTGGCGCAGCATATCGGCGAATGAATCTTTAGAAAACCTTTTGACGGAAAGTTCCCTCAGTGGTTTGACCTTGTCTATGACTTTAGTGGCTTTCTTTAGGCTATAGCCCAGGAACTTATTCCAAAAAACGATCAGGATGCCGTCGGCTTTGGTTACCTTTTCTTCTTGAGAGTAGCGCATCCAGGTTTTCATCCTCTTTGAATAGCCCTGATCCAAATGAATATGGCAAGATACCTCATATAGTAAATCGGCAAAGGCATTGATAAGCCCCTTGTCTTTGACAAAAATTAACTCCCAGGTGCGTGCATCACAAAAACTGAAGGAATTCTTGGCCGCCTTAACAAGATTATCCTCATCCCGCGGGTCTATATCCCGCTTTAAGAAGTCCTTGCGGTAAGAGCGCCGCTTTTTAATTAAGGAGAAAGCGTTGTGATCAATTGGATTGGGGGTAAGCTTCTCTATTTGCCTGCGGTTTCCGTAATAGTTATCATGAATGACCAGGGGCTGCGGCTTTTTGTTCTTAGTCAGCACCTTTTTATCTTTTAAGTAACCTAAACCAAAGAAACAGCGAATTTCTAGTTTTTCAGGAATCTTCAAATAGCGCTTTAGCTTAACCATCGGCTCTCTCTTATTGTTATCGGTACAGAAGGGCTGTAACCCTATTCCGTCTGCCGAGGCCGCTAGGAAAAGATTGGCTGAGGAGGTCCCCATACTGATTAAGCCAAGTTTATAGGCGTTGTCACCCGGGTCTTGGCGAGTGGTATCTTCCAGGCAAAACAGTAGATTGGGCAGGTGTGCCAGGTAATCCCTTCTCTGGTCCAGACTCAAGGTTCCATCGTGACAGACAATCGCTGGTGCAACAAGGCGGGCAATCTCTTGAAGATGTTTATCTTCCTGAACGATAATAAATTCCCAGGGTTGGGAGTTGAAGGGACTGGGGGCCCAACTGGTAGTCTCCAGTATGCGTTGCAGGTCATACTGGGACAACTTTTGTTCTCTAAATACAGCTTGGAACGGTGCAACGACGGCAGTTGATTCAAAGATATCCATTGTTGTCTCTTTTTTCTCCCTCTTTATTCTAGCCCGGAAGGTGTGTCCATGTCAAATGGAGTTCAGTTGTTTTTCCCTTGAGCTAATCCGTCACTACTTATATACTTATACATAAGTAAGGGATTTTTCGGTTCATCTATACTATAAGGCACAGATAATGGGTAGCTTGTCATTTTTTACCTCTGAGGGGGGGGAACTACTTTATAGTTTTTTCTATCTGGGGGCCTGTCTGATCGTAATTTTCATGCTCTCTTATGAGTGGCAGCGCACCAACACCCGGGATAAACTTTACCTCCTTTATGCCTTTGTGGTAATGCTGGCTAACCTGATTTTTATTAATTTGTCTTTGGCCCAGGAAGTTTTCTTCGGCGCTACCCGTTCCTATTTTTGGTTTCCCATTATTACCTGGAACCTCCAGGTCCTCTCTTTGATATTTCTCACCGGAGCCTTTATTTATCCAGTGGCTCACCAGATTGTCTGGTTAAAAAAATACCTCAGCTACAACATCATCTTGTTGGTTTTTAGCTTTTGCATCGTCACTCCCCTTTGGCTTAACAGTTACTTCATGCTGCCCGATTACAACCAGTTCTGGGGGGCCTATTATTACGCCATTTGGCTTTGCTTGATCTTAGTGCTCACCATCTTTTATATGCATTTTTACGCCGCTGAGTATTATTCAGACTGGTTCCTGCGGGCCTTTATGGGGATTTTGCTGTTTAATCAAGTGATCCATTTATGGCGGATTGTTTCCCCCCAAAGCTATTTTATCGATTATCTGATTATCATGGAACGCAGCCTGCCCCTGGTGGCCTCCTTTATCTTAGTCTTGACCATCTATAAGAGTATTGTCTCATCCTTGATAGAAGCCAATAAAAAACTGGGTATTACCCGCCGGAAATTGGATTTGTCCAACCAGGAACTAGAGAAGAAGGTAATTGTCCGCACTGGGGAACTTTCCGAAACCAACAAGGAATTGCTGCGTTTCAAGGAATTCCATGAAAATATCCAGGAAAGCCTCACGGACGGTATCCTGGTAGTCGGCAGCGACAGCCGAATAATGGCTATCAATCGGGCAGCGCAAGCAAACCTTAAGCTTAAAAGCCGTTCTGTGAAGGGGAGGGTATTAAGGCAAGTCCTCCCGCCTCCCAAGGGGGTCAAATGGCAGGAGCTTATCCAGGAAGTCATGCGTACAGACCAGGAAACGAGATTGGATAAAATGCGCTGTAAGTTGCCTCAATTGCAGGAGGAGATTGTGGTCAATCTTTTGGTTCAGCCTTTGAAAGATAAGGAATTGAACAAGATTGGGGCGGTTTTAGCCGTTGAATTTATTACCGAAAAGGTGGAATTAGAGAGCAAAATCAAGCGCACGGAGAAGTTGGCTTATATGGGAAAGATTGCCGCCGGGGTTGCCCATGAAATCCGTAATCCCTTGAACTCTATCTCCATTAATCTGCAACTTTTTCGCCGCGCCTTGTTGAGAGACAAAAAGGGCCTAAATGATAGTTTGATTGCACGCCTTAAAGTGGCGGATACAGAAATTTCCCGCCTGGATGGGATTATCAAGGAATTTATTCAGTTTGCCCGGCCCAAAAAGACCAAGCTTCAGAAGAGAAATATCAATCAGGTCATTGAAGAAATTATAAACTTAATTGAGGAGCAAGCCTCTTTGGCCCATGTATCCCTGGTCAAGGACTTAGATTCTCAAATTCCTCCTATTCCCCTGGATGACGCCCAAATAAGGCAGGTGTTCTTAAACATTGGTATTAATTCTATGCAGGCAATGTCCCAGGGAGG
>QIFF01000071.1 GCA_003230635.1 bacterium
GCAGCGTCAATAAATTTTTTATACTGCTCGTTGGTTACTTCATATTTATCAATATAAAACTCAGGAAGATTTAGCTTGCGCCGGGGAGTGGCGTTCTCCAGATATTTGACCATTCCCCCCACCTTATCACAAATTTTCGGCAACTGACCAGTATCAGCCCCCATTATAAACTCTCCTGCGGGGATTTTCACCATATCCTTCAAATCTACTTTTTGCCCGGCTTGAACCGAAACACTCGCAAGAAACAAGCCCAGGATTAACATTACCATGACAAGGGGAGTTTTTCTCATGGCAGTCTCATCTCCTTTATAAAATTTGTGATGGGTTTGTTTGAACACTCCTTCTTTAGGGTGCCCTTTATTTTGCCTCCTTCACACAACGAAAACCCACATTCTCATCATTGGTCTGGGGAGTAAACTTGCTGCGCACGATGGAAAGGGCATCATTTTTGAAATCCATAAAGGAGCCCCCGCGTATTACATAGCGCTCCTTGCCAAAGAACTCATCCTCATGCTTGCTGCCCGGATAGGGCAGATAGTTGTCAGAGGTCCATTCCCAGACATTGCCGGCCATATCATAGACCCCATAAGGGGATTTACCCTTTTCAAATGTACCTACTGCGGTGGTGCTTCCTTTTCTGGCCTCATCCGTATTGGCACGTTTGCGCTTGTATTTATTCCCCCAGGGGAATATACGTCCATCGGTGCCGCGGGCGGCCTTTTCCCATTCCGCCTCGGTCGGCAGGCGCTTGCCCACCCATTTGGCGTAAGCCTTGGCATCCTCCATGGTCACAAAGACCACCGGGTGCTTACCCTTACCGGCGGGGATATTTCCCCCTTCCCAGTGCTCCGGCAGGGTATGCTTGGTGGCCTCTACAAATTTCTTATAATCATCGTTGGTTACCTCGTACTTGTCAATATAATACCCGGGAAGATTTACCTTGCGCCGGGGAGTGGCGTTCTCTATGTACTTGACCATTCCGCCAACTTTATCAGCTATTTGTGCCAATTGATCGGGATTAGCCCCCATAATGAACTCGCCCGGGGGGACATGGACCATACCTTTTGGGGGAGTATCCGCCTCAACCAGAACTACCGAACCTGCAACAAACAAGCTTAACATCACCATGACAAGGGGAGTTTTCTTCATGGTTCATTGCTCCTTTCTTATGGGTACCTTGAAAAATGAGAATTTTTGTTCAATATCAAGGCATGCGAAAAATTTAACCACAGGCATATGTTTAATATTCCGAGGATTAAATTTTGAGCATAACGCAGATATTGGGCGAAAAGGCCATTTTTCAAGCTGCCCTTATGTTTACTTCGCATCCTTGGCACAGCGAAAACCCAGGGTTTCGTCCGCGCTGGGGGGGGTGAACTTTGAGCGCGCAGCAGTAACGGCGTCACTCTTCAAGTCATACCAGGAGCCGCCCCGCACCACAAAGCGTTCCTTGCCCCAGAACTCATCCTCATGCTTGCTGCCCGGATAGGGCAGATAGTTGTCAGAGGTCCATTCCCAGACATTACCGGCCATATCATAGACCCCATAAGGGGATTTACCCTTTTCAAAGCTGCCTACCGGGGTGGTTCCTCCCTTTCTGGCCTCGTCCGTATTGGCATGTCTGCGCTTGTACCTGTTCCCCCAGGGGAATATGCGTCCATCCGTGCCGCGAGCACCCTTTTCCCACTCAGCTTCCGTAGGCAGGCGCTTGCCGGCCCATTTGGCATAGGCCTTAGCGTCATTCATGGTTACAAAGACAACCGGGTGCTTGCCCAGACCGGCGGGGATATTTCCCCCTTCCCAATGCTCCGGCGGGGTACGCTTGGTGGCCTCCACGAACTTCTTATAATCCTCGTTGGTTACCTCGTATTTGTCAATGTAATAAGCGGGCAAGTTAACCTTGTGGGCCGGGGTGGCATTACCGTTGCGCACCACTGAACCACCCAAATCCTTAACCTTCCCCAACTGGGCATCGGTAAGCCCCATGGTAAATACCCCGGCCGGGATTAAAATCATGTTCCCATCAGCCAAGGCAACCGACGGTTTCAGCAGAAGCCAACTTCCGCTAAGCAAAAATGCGGCTAATAAAACATTTGTTCCCCTCTTGCGCATAAAAATATCCCCCTTCTTTAAAAGAAACCCCTCAACGACTGGCCGAACAAAGCCAACTATATAAAAAATCTACAACAAAAGAGATGAACTGTCAAGGAAAAACCAGGATTTAAAAGGTCAGTCATCAGTCGTCAGTCTTTGACTGTTGACTGTTGACTGACGACTGGGTTTACCCCCCCCAACTCCCGGGAACGCTGGGCAGCGGCCTGGACAGCAGCAATCAGGGCATCCCGCATGCCGCCCTCTTCCAGTGCCCGCAGCCCGGCAACGGTCGTCCCGCCGGGGGAGGAAACCATGTCCCTGAGCTTAGCCGGGTGCTCTTGTTTGTCCAATAAAAGCTTGGCAGAACCGAAGACGGTCTGGACCGCCAACTGCAAGGCCACCGTATGACTTAACCCCAAATCTACCCCGGCGTCGGCCAGGGCCTCAATCATCACAAAGACATAGGCCGGGCCGCTGCCGCTCAGGGCGGTTACCGCATCCATCAAACTTTCCTCTACCTCCACCACCTGCCCTACCGCCTCAAAGATGCTGCGGGCCACAGCCAAATCCTTGGGCAATAGCCCCTCGGCCCCGCAAACGGCGCTAATCCCGGCCTGCACCAGGGCCGGGGTATTGGGCATAACCCGCACAATGCGGATATTCCCTCCCAATTTGGCTTGCAGAAAGGCAATCTTTATCCCGGCGGCAATTGAAATCACCAACTTGGAGCTATCTATCGCCGCAGCCAGCCCTGCCAGAACCTGCCCCATCACCTGGGGCTTCACCGCCAGGAGAACAATTTCCGCCTGGCGGGCGGCGTCAGCCCCGTCAGCGCTGACCGCTACGGCATAATTCTCCTGAATATAATCCCGGCGGGCGGCATTGACCTCAACAGCAGTAATCTGCTCAGGCGAAAATACTTTGGCCCCCAGCAAACCCTTGAGTAAGGCCTCGCCCATGTTGCCCGCCCCGATTAAAGCTAGTCTTTCTTTAAGCATTTAGTTTCCTTTCTCCTATAACTTCCTCTCCCCTTGGGGGAGAGGACTGAGGTGAGGGGGGGGAACTTGCCAACTTTGCTCACTTTGCCCCTCACCCTAACCCTCTCCCCAGTGGGGAGAGGGGATTTGATGTTTTTAGGTTTTACCTAAGTTTAAGTGTTTTATTTCTTTTAAAATTGCATACTCGAGTATTATCTTGCCCCAACCTAGAGACTCCTTCTGATGACTATCTAATTCTGTCACATTTCCATGTACAAGTTTCGACCTGACATCGTAAAGAACTTTGAACTGCTTCTTTATTGTTTTTCTGCCTTTTATATCACTACTAATTAGGTATGAACACCTATCGGCAAGAGTTTCAGTTAAATTGTCCTTAGTTTTATCATCACCCAATAAAGCTTCTAGGCCTATACAAACTTGCAAAAAGGCTAAGGTTTGGTTTTCTACTGTATCCGAATTAAAACGCCATTCAATAGCTGACTTCACTCGTCTCGACTCTTCTGCTTCACACTCAATTAATTCTATCGCCTTCTTAAGAATGGCAGCTATTGCTTGTTCTGTTTTTCCGCTTTCTTTAGCCCTAGTGAGGTGGTTCCCTTCCCAATTAAAATCAATTTTATCAAGGAATTTGCTAAAATCTAGAGGGAGTTCAACATCAACCAGCTTAGGAGATTCACTTGTTTGATCTACGCTTGTCACACGGGCTTTTGGTACTTGGTGGTAATTAAGACCACTAAGCAATCCGAGGTTAGTTTTCCCACTTGGAGCCACCTTAAATAATTTTCTAAAAATACCTTGTTGAAGGAGTATCTTGAAATTGCTGATGGCTTTCTTGAGGCTAACGCTCTCTAAACGATTCCCGCAGTAACCTGTAGGGCGTTGCCTAAAATAGACTGTATTAATTTCCAATTTATTGCCAAAATTAAATAATCCGCTTTGGTATTCCCCCGGAATTTGTTCTGCTTCCTCAAATACATGTAGAGATATATTCTCGCTTAATTGAACACTTGTAAGGATATTTTCTGATACTTTAGCAATAGGGATATAAACATCGTATGATCTTGGAATGCTTAACAGATAATTTTTAATAGATTCCGTTAGGTTAAGTCCTTTTTCCTCTCCGAGAATATCCCAGAGGTTCCCCTCCTGTGTCTTGCCTTCCTCTGTATTCTCATTTACAACTTGATATATCAAGTTGTAAAAAATGGAGAAAACATCAGACATATTTAACCATTCTTTTTTGTGCTGCAGGATTTCCTTGCTCAGAGATTCGACATGAACTGCAAAGGATTCATATTGCGGCCAATTGTCCTTAATTTGGCAGTTCTGCAATGAACCTTTAACTTTGTTTTCTATTTTTTGGATAGCATTAGAGTGCAATTCGGTGTTTCCTCTTAAACCCTACCGTCAAAAATTCCTCTCCCCAAAGATGGCGCTGCCTACACGCACGAAATTTGCGCCTTCTTCAATCGCCACATCAAAATCATTACTCATGCCCATAGAAAGGTATTTTAATCCCTCTATCCCCTGTTGAGTTAACTCTTCTTTGAGTTTGGCTAAGGCCTGAAAATAGGGGCGGCTGTCTTCAGGATTTCGACTCAGCGGGGGAATGGTCATCAAGCCGCACAGGTTTACATTTCGCAAGTCACTAACCTGCCTGGCCACTTCATAGGTTTGCTCTGGAGGCAGGCCAAACTTGCTAAGCTCTCCGCTGACGTTGACTTGTAATAATATATCAATTGTTTTACCCAGTCGGGCGGCCTGACGGTTGATTTCTTGCGCCAGTTCCAGGCTGTCCACCGAATGAATCATTTCAAAGATGGGTAGGGCCTTTTTGACCTTGTTTTTTTGCAGGTGACCAATCAGGTGCCACCCAATCAGGTGCCACTTGACCCGCTCTCCGATCTGGGAATGCTTGGCCAGGGCTTCCTGTACGCGGTTTTCGCCGATGATTTTGACACCGGCCTCAACCCCCTCCAACACTGTCTGAGCAGGTTGGGTCTTGGTTACCGCCACCAGTTGAATTTCTTCCAAAGAACGCCCGCTGCGGGCAGCGGCGGCGGCAATCCGTTTTTGCACTTTTTCCAGATTGGCGGCAATTGACGGCAAACCAGCCTCCCTTTTGTCTTCTGGAGTAGGGGCTTTAGCCCCGTGAAAGGACACGAGCCTAAAGGCTCTACTCCTCTATCTTTCTTAGAAAATATCCGCGGAGAAAGTGTAGATTTTTGTATCCTCATCCTGCCAGTCACCGGGGGAAAGGCCCGCCTTCAGGCAGGTCTGCTGCAAAAAGGTCAAGCGATCCCAGTTGTACTCAGTGGCGACCTGGGGCAGCAGCAGGCCGCTCATTCCGCCCCGCCGGATGTAAAGACCATGTCTGCCGACCTCAATTTCCTCAATATCCTGGATTTGCTCCAGGGGCGTGAGCACGGAAATTTCCAACTCCAACTCGGGCAGCTCATCCGCTCTGAGCGGGGAGAAGCGATGGTCGTTGAAGGCCGCCGCCAGGGCCATTTCCGCAACCGTTTGGTAGAGGGGCTTGACCGCCTGAATATAGCCGATGCAGCCCCGCAGGCGCCCCTGCTTTTTGAGGGTTACAAATCCGCCCCGCTTTTCCCTGAGCACGGGAGAGGTAATCTCGTGAGCCGGCAGCGTCTCACCCCGCAGTTTACTTTCAATGGCGGTGCGGGCGATCTGGTGAAGTAATTGCTTGTCCCCGGCGCTCAAGCCTGTGTCAACTTCTTCCACTTGCTCTGAAGAGCCGGAATAAAGCGCCGCCGCCAGATAGCCCACCACCCGGGCGCTGCTCCCGCTGACATCGCCGGAGTTGGCATAACACAGCACCCGGGCGCTGTCGGCCCCCAGTTGCCTAGCGGCCAGCATGGCGGTAATCATGGGGCCGGCCCCGCAGGCCTCGCAATCCCCCCTGGCAACCGCCTTGCTCAAGCCCTCGGGGTCAAAGTTATTGACATAATCCTGAACAATCTTGTCCAATTCCTCCGCTTTAGCGTAAGAGTGGTAGTGGGAAAGATCTGAACTGGCAACCAGCAGCACCCTTTCCCCTTCAGTTCCCTGGACAATCGCCCGGGCAAGTCTGCCGCAGGTCTCCCAGTCCTGGCCGCCCATTAGCATAGGCACCAACTGAAAGCCGGGCTGCACCCTTTGCAGAAAGGGCAACTGCACCTCCAGCGAGTGCTCCCTGGCATGGGCGGCGGGGACGAAATTAATCAACTTGCTCTGCTCGGTGATCCGCTGGCTGAGTTCCTGCTGAATTGGAACCACACCAGTGGGAAGCTGATAGCCCTCTCCTTTATAGATGGAGGCTCCGGAAAAGGAAGTGTAGTGGCTGGGGGCAAGGACGATTATCGCCGAATAGCTTCGGCCCTCCAACGCCTTATAGGCAAAGGCCGCTACCTGGCCGGAGTAAATGTAACCGGCATGGGGGGCAATCAATGCTTTAATCTCTCCTTTGATGTCCGGGGGAGGGGCATTTGCCAGGAAATCATCTATGTCGCGCTGCAAAACGCTGGCATCTTCCGGATAGAAGGCTCCGGCTACCGCAGGGGGTCTTAAGGGTTTCATGTTCGGTACCTCCTTCCTATTTCAAAAAAACTAACCACAGAGGTACACAGAGGGAATATTAAACATTAATATGATCCCCTCTGTGCACTCTGTGGTTCATCCTTTCCTCTTTTGCCCTGAGGGTGTTTTTGTCATTGTGACCAGGTCTGAAAAGAATAAGCTGTCAAAATGACCTATAAACAGCCAATATTTAGTAGCACATCTTCGGGCATTAGCGAAAAATTATCAATCTTATCAACCTGATAAAATGCCATCAGTCTAGGGGCACAACACTTGCAGCCTATATAAGTTGATGTTCAACTATTTCTGTTTTAAGGAGGTGAAAGTAACATGGCAAACAAACAAGTTAGCGACGGAGAATATTACGGCAAGGCCGTTACTTGGCTTCTAGTGGGGGTTGCCGCAGTTCTGGGCTTCGTACTCCTTCTTTATTTCAGTACCGGCACTATCCGTTAGCTTTTTTAGGGTGCCTTGAAAAAGGTGCCCTTTAGTTTTTAGAGGGTAGGGGTAAAGTAATGTCAGGGTGAGGAACCTGGTTCCTCGCCTGTCATTGCGAGGAGCGGAGCGGTGAAGCAGTCTTTGGCAGGTTTGACACAGGCTCTGCAACCCGCTTCCCTACTAATCCAGGAGCCAGCACCTCCTGCATGGCCTTGTGGATAAAGCCGTTGGTTGCTAATAACTTGCCAGCATAGGGGCTAAACCCC
>QIFF01000182.1 GCA_003230635.1 bacterium
ACCTCGTTCAGGGGGGCGAGAGATTTATAGACAAAAAAGAAGTCTTCTTTGAGGAGTTTTTTCCCAGAGCGCAGGCCAGTGAAGAAAAACTGGAGAACCTGCTCCATGATGCCGCCCACAAGTTATCCGGCAGAGTAAAGTCTTCTACTACTAAAAATAATCTGGGTCAACTAGAAAAAGATGTGCGGAAGTCAAAAAAATCGGCTTAAAAAATTAGAACCCCGGAAAACTTGCTAAGCTTACCCAAAATCCAAGGTGCCCCCAACTCTTAATCCCGCCCTTTCGCCCTTCAACTATTTGGAAGTTCTTCATAACACCCCCCAAGCCAAGCCAATTTTAGGGTACCCTTTAAACCCCTCCAGACACCAAGACTGCTTGACAATAGAGTAAAAATTGATATAGTGTGCTTAAAGGCAAACCCACACAGGATAAGACAAAACGGTGATTATAATCAACAATAAATCGTTGGAAGACATCTATTGCCATGTCCGCCAGGCTTACCCTCATGAATGCTGCGGAGTGCTGAGCGGTAAGAATAACCCCTGCAAGGAAGTCCTGGCATCTTATGCGGTGACCAACCTCAACGCTGAACGCGCCCATGACCGCTACGAGCTTGACCCCCTACAGTTTCAACGCATAGACGACCGGGTGCAAAAGATGGGTTGGGAGATACTGGGTATTTACCATTCGCACCCCGATCATCCTTGCGCCCCCTCCGAGACTGACACCCAGCGCGCTTGGGACTTGCATCCTTATTTGGAGGGGTATTCTTATTTTATTATAGCGGTGCAAGGAGGGGATACAACGCTAGAGGTCAAATCCTGGGTTATGAATGAACAGGGTACGTTTGAGGAAGAGAAAATCGTTGGCAAAAGTGAGGGACACTCCTAATGCCCAAATCCAACCGGAAGACCAAGCTGTGGCTGGAAATCAGCGGGGTCTTGCTGCTGGCCCTGACTATCCTGATGGTAATTAGTCTGATTTCCCATCACCCTGCGGATGAAGCGGTCAATCTGGTGGGCGGTTCACGCCATAACCTGGCCGGGGTGGTAGGCGCCTACCTCTCAGACATTCTATTTCAGTTTGCCGGCCTGATGGCTTATCTGCTTCCTGCCCTTACTTTCCTGCTGGGCTTCAACTGCTTTATGCCGGCTGGCAAGCGCCTGAAAGTGCGCCGTTTTTTGGGGGTTGCCCTGGGGATGCTTGCCTCTTGCACCCTTCTGGCCCTTTACTTTCGCCGCCCTCTAACCCTCTGGGGAATCAAATTTGAGCACGCCGGGGGCATTGCGGGGGATATGGCCAGGAAATTACTGCTAATCCCCTATTGGAATACCTGGGGCGCTTATCTGGTAGCCGGCACCCTCCTCCTGATTGCTCTGATGCTGGCAACCGGGCTTTCCCTGCAGGCTTTAGGGATGGGGATTGGCGCCGCAATCATGGGGATTGTCAGGGGGGGACAAAAACTGCTGACCCTCCTCTTCAAACCCAAAGACAAAGCCGACAAAGCCGTGAGCAAGCCAGCCAGGAAAATCCCCTCCGGCAAAGCCAAACCCAAGAGTGAGGAAAACAAACCCGCCGAACCAAGCCCGCCCCAGCCGATTATCGCCTCCAGCCCACCTCCGCCCCTGCCAGTAAAAAAAGAGAAAAAAGAGGAAGAACAACTTGATCTCAATCCCCTTTTCTCTCTGGCCGCCGGGGATTACCGCAAACCTGACCTGTCTTTGCTGGAAACTCCCAAACATGTTTCCCTGGAGAGTATGCGCCAGGGGGTACTGGACAAATCCAGCACCATTGAAACCAAACTAAGGGACTTCGGGGTAGAGGGGCGGATTGTCCAGGTGCATCTGGGTCCGGTGATTACCCGCTATGAATTTGAGCCCGCCCCAGGGATTAAAATCAATAAGGTAGCCAATATGTCCGACGACCTGGCGCTGGCCCTCAAGGCGCATTCAATACGGATTGTAGCCCCCATTCCGGGCAAGGCGGTGGTGGGGATTGAGGTGCCCAACAAAAAACGCCAGACTATTTACCTGCAGGAAATTCTGGCCGCCGACTGTTTTCGCAAAGCCGGCTCCCGCTTAACTGTGGCTCTTGGCAAGGATACGGAAGGAAATCCGCGCGTAACAGACCTGGCCAATATGCCGCACCTGCTGATTGCCGGGGCTACCGGTTCCGGCAAGAGTGTAGCCCTCAACGCCATTATTTGCAGTATCCTCTACAAGGCCTCGCCCGCCGAGGTGCGCCTGGTGATGGTGGATCCCAAGATGCTGGAGTTGGGGGTTTACAACGGTATTCCCCACCTGCGCATGCCGGTGGTGACCAGCCCCAAAAAGGCCGCTGCGGTGCTGCACTGGGCAACCCGCGAGATGGAAGACCGTTACCAGATCCTGGCCAATGCCGGGGTGCGCAATATTGACCAATACAACCAGCTTCTGGCTCAGTTTTCCCCCAGGGGGGAGACAAAGGAAGAGCCTTCCCAGCCCCTGCCATACATTGTAATTATCATTGACGAATTCGCTGACCTGATGCTGATGGCGGCCAAGGATATAGAGGGCCTGGTCACCCGTCTGGCCCAGATGGCACGGGCGGTGGGTATTCACCTGATCGTAGCCACCCAGCGCCCCTCGGTGGATGTAATTACCGGAATAATCAAGGCCAACTTCCCCTGCCGCATTTCCTTCAGGGTGGCCTCCAAGATTGATTCACGCACCATTCTGGACGCCAACGGGGCGGAAAAGCTCCTGGGCAAGGGAGACATGCTCTTTATCCCCCCCCACACCTCCCAGTTGGAGCGCATTCACGGGGCAATGGTCAGCGAGAAAGAGGTCAAGGCCATAGTTGACTTCTTAAAACAGCAAACCCCGCTTCAGGAGGGACAGCCCTGGAAGTCACCGGCAGACTACGAAGATTTGATTTTGAACCCGGAAGACGACGGCCTGGAAGACGAATATGACGAGTTCTACGACCAGGCAGTGGACATAGTAATCAAAACCGGTCAGGCCTCCATCTCCATGATTCAGCGCCGCCTGCGGATTGGCTATAACCGCTCTGCGCGTATGGTGGAAATCATGGAAAAGGACGGCATCGTCGGCCCTGCTATTGCCGGCAGACCCCGCCAGGTGCTGGTCAAGCCGGAAGGGGGTGTTAAGTGAAGGCTAATACCCTAATCTGTGGGCTGGTGCTGGTGCTGTTCAGTGGCTCGGCCCAAGCAGCCCCTCCCCCCAGCCTGGAGCAGGTAGTCAACAAAATTCAGCAGCAGTACGAGAAAATGCAGGATTTGGAGGCTGACTTTGTCCAGGAATCCTATAACAAGACCCTGCAAAAGGCCCAAAAGGCCGGCGGCAAGTTGTATATGAAAAAGCCCGGCCTTATGCACTGGGACTATCAAAACCCGGAAGAGCAAATCATCGTAGCCGACGGAAAATACTTCTGGTGGTACACCGTCCAGACAAAACAGGTCGTTCGGCAGAAAGCCGACCAGGCGCTAAGCTCCAACCTGGCGATGGCCTTTATGGGCGGCATGGGCAAAATGCAAAAGGATTTTAAAATTGAATTCGCCAGCCCACCCCAGCAGGGAAAGGGCTTTGAACTAAAACTCGTCCCCGCCCGCCCCCAGGCCAGTGTCAGCCACTTGCTGCTGACGGTGGACGCCGTCCATTACCGCACCCGGCGCCTGGTGCTGCAAGATTTTTACGGCAATATAACCACCCTCAACTTTAGCCAGATCAAAATCAACCAAGGGCTGGACGAAACCCTGTTTCAATTTATACCCCCGCCCGGGGTCGAGCTAATCACCCCCCAGGACTTCCCCGGCGGGAGGCTGCATTAAGTTGGGATGAGGGAGTGCCCACCATTACAAGATATGCCCAGGTTTAAGAACCTAGACCCTAGCGTTACTACAAACCGCACGGGTAAATTTTTTAAGTGGTTTATTATAGACCGCCTTTTGGGGCGGCGGCGCAAAGACCCCAGGTATCCCGGAGGTTACAACTTTGAGGTGGTGGAGAATGACGCTACGGCGCTGCGGGAAAATAAGAGTCGCCCCTCGTTTACTTTTATTGGTCATTCCAGCGTACTTATTCAGCTAAACGGCAAGAATATTTTAACCGACCCAAATTATAGTAATTCTGTCTGCACAAGAAGGCGCATTACCAAACCCGGGATTGATTTTAATAAGCTGCCACCGATTGACTTGGTCTTGATTTCGCACAATCATTATGACCACCTGGACAAGGGCACGATTAAGTCTCTGGGGCCGCAGCCTTATTATTTCGTGCCCCTGGGGTTGAAGAACTGGTTTAGCAAGCGCGGTATCAAACAAGTCCGGGAGCTGGATTGGTGGGAAACTACCACTTTTGAAGGTTTAAAAATAACCTTTGTCCCGGCGCAGCATTTCTCCAAGCGGGGGCTGTTTGATGTTAATGCCACCCTCTGGGGCGGCTGGGTGGTTGAGGGCAAAGACAGCAGTTTTTACTTTGCCGGGGATACGGGATATTTTCCCGGCTTCAGCAGCATCGGCCAGCGCTTTCCCCAGTTGGATGCAGCTATGTTGCCTATCGGTTCTTACGACCCCCCCTGGTTTATGCGGCCCATGCATTTAAACCCCAAAGAAGCGCTGCAAGCATTTATGGATTTGAAAGCAAAACATTTCATCCCCATTCACTGGGGGACTTTCAAGTTGAGCGACGAACCCCTGGACGAGCCCTTAATCCGCTTAAACAAAGGGGTTGAGGAATTAAGCATTGACAAGAACAGAATTTGGATTTTAAAACACGGAGAAACCCGTTTTACGGACAGGTGAATTAGACCATGGACAAGAAGGAAATACGGCGGCGGCGGCGCAAGCACAAGGGGCTGATTGCCCTGGGCGTTGTTTTGTTACTGGTGGTGATGACGGCCACCGAGATGCTGGTTCAGGAATTGGGCACTCCCATGGATGTCCGGGAGAACCTGAAGCTTTTCCT
>QIFF01000170.1 GCA_003230635.1 bacterium
TTATAGCTTATCGGCACCTCTACAATTTTATAGCCCTTTTTTCTGACCTTGGCGGTAAATTCCGGGCAGAATTCAAAGCGCCTGCATTGCAAATCAATATCCTGGATTACCTCTTTAGTAAACGCTTTGTAAGCGGTGGCTTCATCGGTAATTTTGGCGTTGTAAAGTAGATTTGCGGCAAAAGCCAGGACCTTATTGGCGATAAAATTCATCGCTTTCATCCCTTCCGGACGCTGAAAAAACCTGGAGCCATATACCACCTTGGCCTTATTTTCAAGAATGGGCTGGATTAATTTAGCATAATCGTTGGGGTCGTACTCCAAATCGCCGTCCTGAATAATGATTATATCGCCGGAAGCATACTTTAAGCCGATCCTGATGGCGGTACCCTTGCCGAAATTGAGCATAGAGGAATGCACGGTAAGGGTAGTATCATTTTGTTCCACCTCTTGCAAAACATCGGTTGTGCCGTCGGTGGAGCCGTCATCAATGAGGATAATTTCTTTCTTAACCCCCGCGGGTAGGGCGGCGGCCTTGATTCGCTTTATGACCCGTTTAATATTATCGACTTCGTTATAAACGGGAACGATGATTGAAACGGTCATGATAAATTACTCTTCATACCCTTTTGTTGGTGAA
This sequence comes from bacterium, assembly GCA_003230635.1. The sequence continues at coordinate 640 of QIFF01000170.1, forward strand.
CTCGCAAAAAGTCGCAAACCGGACGGCAAAGTAAAAAGCTTCAGCTGCAAGGCACGCAAATCTGAAGGAACGAGGCGTACTTGAGGTACGCCGCAGTGACTGAGGATGCAGCGCAACACAGCAGATGGATTTTTTACGAAGCCGTCTACAGTTTTTCCAGCCTTCCCTTACCCTCTATCTGATAATAACGGTAATAGCTGCGCGCTGGGTATTGATACATTAATAGCCGATTCCTTCCTCCCAAATCCTTGGCATAAATTACCTCACTATCCAGGCCGGGGGAATTATGCACAAACCCGCGCATATAGACACCCCAGCCGCCGTAGCCCCCTGGCATAAAGACAAGGGCCTGTTTTAACCCCCTGGCTTTAACCAGATTATACACCTGGTTTTTCTCCTGGCCACTGGAGCTAAGCAAATCAGGCATGATGTTCGTACTAAAACTGTAAAGTATGCAGGCCGCCAACAGGATATAGAGGCTGCCCTTCAGTTTGGGCAGGGAAAGTCTATTAAAATAAGCAGTCAGCCCTTCCCCCAAGCTTAGCAGGCCGCGGGCGCTGAGTAAAATAAAAAATGGCAACAGGGAATAAAAATATCTTACATGTAGGAAGGCATAAAAAAAGTAGGCAAAAACCAGGCAGAAAATAGGGGCCAACTGGAGGTAGTCCCAGGTTTTTTTCTTGGCCGGGAGCAGCCAGAACAAGAAGGCAAAGGTTAGGGAAGGAATAAACCAGCCGAAGAGCTGCCCGTTGAGTTTATTGAGCTTGTCCAGGGCGTGCACCAGGGCGCGGAAGGGGGTATGCAGCGCGCCGAACTGGCCCTTGCCGAAGCCGATGGTTTCAATTCCCGGAAAATAAAGCTGGTTAAAAACCTGGGCCCCAAATAAAAAGGGCTTGCCATTGGTAAGATAATTAAAGGTAAACAGCACGCTCAAGCCCAGGCACAGCCCCAGGGCAATCATGAGCAGCTTTTTCAAGTAGAGCCTGGGTGTCCGCCAGGTTAAGTAAAGCCAATACAAAGCAAAGGGGAGGGAGATTGTCAGGGCGGTCAAGGGGCGCACATTGGCGATGCCCCCCAGAAACAAGCCGCACAGCAGCGGATTGGCCAGCCCGTTTTCCTGTTCACTCTTGATCAGATAGAGCAGAAAAAGCAGGGTGAAGAACAATGAGGTGACGCAGTTCATAAAACCGGCAGCGTAAAAATTGATCAGGGGAGAAAAAATAAACAAGGCCACTGCCAGACAAGCGGTTTTGTCATCGTAAAGGCGCCGGGCGATTTGATAGAGCAGCAATAAAGAAGCAGCGGACAACAAGGGGTTGACCAGCCAGGGCATGCCCGCCCCCAGGCCGAGCATCAGGAAGAATATATGCGCCGGGGTGTATTGGGAATACCACTTGCCCTGGTTGATAATCATAAAGGGTTGGCTGAAAAATTCCTCCAGGCGGGGAGCGGATACATACAGCTTGCCCATCCGGAAGATTTTGGCGTGAAAAAACTGGGCTGCGCTGTCTGTGTTATCGGGCAGGTGTTGGCGCACGGTGTAGGAGAGCAGAGCGGCCAGAATAAGCAGAAGCAGAAAAGCGACGGTCAAGAAGCGGGTTTTATTCTTTAGCAGTTGTTCCAGGAGGGGAGTAAGGCGGGTGCATATCCTTTCCCCCAGGGAAGGCTTGCCCAATAATAACCACAGGCCAAGCCCGATCAGCCCCCATTTGAGCAATGTCCCTCCCAGGGTAGGAAGGACAACCTGCATGGCCTGCCGCCAGTTTGCCAGGAGAAAGCCCAGCACTTGCCCGGGGGAGTCCATGACTGCCCCCTGGATGGCCTGCCCCTGCTGGGCGTGAAGCTGGTGATACCACTCAATTGCCGAGGAAACCGGCAACAGGGTGAGGACAAAAATAGCCAGAACGAGCAGGCCCCTCCCCCAAGGGGGACGAAAGGCTGATGAAGCTGCTGCTGGTTTCAACTTAAGGGTGCCCTTAAAATTTGACCTGGGGCAATTGCTTGTCCTTCTCCGCCACCTGGTAGTAAGTCCCTTCCTTAAATCCAAAGAAGGAGGCGTAAACCCGTCCAGGGAAAACCTTAATGGTGGTATTGTAGGTCTCCACCGCCAGGTTATACCTTCTCCTGGCCACCGCAATGCGGTTTTCCGTGCCGGCCAGTTCGTCCATCAAGCGGTTGAAAGAGGCATCGGCCTTCAGGTTGGGATAATTTTCCACAATCGCCAGCAGGCGAGAGAGGGCGCCCTCCATTGCGCGGGCGGCGGCAATCTTTTCCGGGATGGCCCCGGCCCCGGCCAGCTTGGCACGCGCCTGGGCAATATTTTCAAACAATTCCTTCTCGTGGGTGGCATAGCCCTTAACCGTGTTGACCAGGTTGGGAATCAGATCGCTGCGCCGCTTTAACTGATTATCCACCTGGGCCCAGGACTGCTTGGTGGATTCCTCCAGGCGGATGATTGTATTGTAATAAGAAACAAAATACCCCAGGGCCAGAACAAGTACCAGGGCAACAACGCCCCCGATTATCAAAAAGGTATTAATTTTCTTCTGCATTCTGCCTTGCCTCCTTTTAGTAATTAGGGACTAGAGATTAGGGGCTAGGGACTAGTAAAGACGCTATGAATCTAGCCCCTAGTCCCTAGAACCTAGCCCCTGCTTATCACCAGCCGCCGCTGGCGCCGCCTCCGCCGCTCATACCGCCGCCGAAGCCGCCAAAACCTCCACCGAAGCCTCCACCTCCACCGCTCCAGTGTCCGCGTCGTCCGCCACCCAGCATGCTTCCTAGCATAAAAAAGAAGAACAGCCGGGGATTTTTGATAAAAAGAATAATCAGTATAACCAGGAATATCAGGCTTAGCAGGGAACGTGCGGCCGAGGGAGGCCTGCCACGCCTGCCTGCCGCGGCATGGGGAACAGCCCTGGGAACCTCAAGCTTAACCCCGGCATCATGAGCAATGGCGGATGCAATAAAGCTTGTTGCCTGAAGCAGGCCGCTATCGTAATCCCCCTGCTTAAAGAAAGGGGTCATCTTACGAATAATTTCCCCGGCCAGACCGTCAGGTATAATCCCCTCCAGGCCGTAGCCCACTTCTATGCGCGCCTTGCGCTCCTTTATAGCCAGCAAGATCAACAGCCCGTTATCTTTGCCCTTCTTGCCGATTTTCCAGTGTTCAAAAAGCTCCACCGCATAGGGTTCAAGGGCGTTTCCCCCCAAGTCAGGCAAAATGGCAATCGCCACCTCGGCTTTAGTCTTGCGCTCCAACTCCTGCAGCAGGCCGCTGAGAGCTGATTTCGCCCTCGGCGAAAGCACCCGGGCGTAATCGCTGACATATCCCTGGGGGGCGGGGAATTTGCCCTGGGCCTTGCCGGAAGCAGGAAACAAGCCCAAGAGAACCAGGAAGATCAGGCAGGTTTTGAGGAAGCGGGCTTTTAACAAATTCAAGCGACCTCCATCTGATCCACCAGTTGGGCCAGTTTTTGCAGTTGGAGCAGATAATTGGCCAGCAACGCCTCCAACTCGGCCTGGGGCGGGCTTTTCTTTTGTGCTTTTAAACTCAATACTTGCAGAAAAATCCCTTTATCCAGTGGGAACTCCCGGCTCAGGGCGGCTATAATTTCTGTGTGCTCTATGGGCGGAGTACCGTCGCGCAGGCGCAGGGCGGCGCGCATTATGGGTAAGATAGCCCGCAGGGAATCCTCCAGCAGGATTTTTAGAGAGTTTCCCTTTAGTGCGCTCTCCAGATAACCCTGACGCAGGCGGATGAGTTTGCCCTTGATCTCTCGCTCACACTGTAGGCGCAGGTGCTTTTTCTCAATTTTTAAGTTGTCCAGCAACTCCTCGCCGTAAATGGTGAGATGATTGTCGCTGATTTCGGCAAATTCAATGGGAAAGACATCCAGCGAGGACTCAATATGCCGGGGGGTGAACATCAATGGGGCGACGATGTTCTTTTTTTGCCCACCGGCCACCAGCTTGAGGCAGTTTTTTAAAACACCGACGTCAATCTCTTTTAACACCAGCAAGATATTGATATTGGATTTACCGGGGATAAAATTCTTCCCCATGGCGCTTCCATAGACAACGATACTGAGCAGATTTTCCCCCAGCGCCTCCCCCAGTTGGCCGGCATGGGCTAAAAGCACATCCTTCACCTCTGGCCGTAACTTTTCTTGATTTTTAAATTCCATTGCTGTCTCCTAGGATTTATCTTGCCTCAACTTATCCGCATACAGCGGCGACATCTGTCTTAATCTATCCACAATTTTGGGCATTACCTCCAGGGCGTAGTCCACCTCCTGCTGGG
>QIFF01000155.1 GCA_003230635.1 bacterium
AATACATTACACCCCTAAACATGGGAGTTGGCTGAATGTAGCAGAGATTGAACTCAGTGTTTTGAAGCGACAATGCCTTGCAGGTCGAATTGATTGTATTGAGAAGATGCGAGTTGAAGTGGCAGTATGGAATAGCGATCGAAACAACCGTCAAACCAAGGTTGACTGGCAGTTTAGCACGAATGACGCTCGTATCAAACTGAAACGGCTATATCCGAAACTTTAAAATATACATTGTACTAGGTTCAAGATTGTCCTGCCAGGCCATTTCGGATGCTATCCGCCGTGATCTCGTAGTGTGAAAGACTGCGGTAGCACTCCCCTCGGCGGAAAAAAAGGGCTTGAGGGGATTTGTGCTCCACCCCGGTCATCTCCGTCAGGTAATTGGAAAGCGGCCGCGCCTCAAGGATGAAGATTGTGGCCAAAGGCAGAGGAGGGAGAATTCCCCATAAGCCCTTGCCGAAATCGGGCAGGCGCTGGAGTGTTTAAGAATCACCGCCTCGGGGTTTTCGCCCAAAAAATCTTCCAGTTGTTCAATTGTCTCAAGTTTGGTCATGGCATTTCCTTTCCCTGCAAAATTTGTTTGGCTGTTGCAAAATGTAGGAGCGCCTTCCAGGCGCGAACCAATCGCGGCAAGATGCCGCTCCTACCATCCCAAGACCGGAAAATTTTTCTATTTGGCGTCAATCGCTGGTTGTGTTTTAAACGGTGTGTATAATGGGTCTCCAATAAGGACCTGGCGCCAGGAAAGAAAGGGTGTGCTGCGATAGTAAACCTCAATCAGGGGAAGTTTGCCGCTCATAAGCAATGGGAAGAAAATGTCGGGACGGGGGAAAGACTGAAGGTAAGGCTCCTGAACCGGCCCCAGGGTGGCTGCCACCCCTTCCTCAATCATTCTCTTGCACCAGACCTGGCTGCCGGGTTTGCGCAGCGTTTTGGCCTCGGAACTGGCGATGTGAAAGCCTACGGCGCCCCTTTTCCACTTGAAGGCATCCACGTACTCGGCAAGTGAATACCAGCCGCAATAAAGGGCAGCATCCGGGCAGGCCCCCTCGGGGAAAACTCCAGACTTATTATCTAAAACAACGGGCATGGAACTCTTTTCCTTGACAATTTCGTAGAGCTTGCGCAACTGCTCGTCATATCGCCCATAGTAATCATCTTTCTTTTTCGCAGTACGCCCACGGGCATCAATATAGAATCGCAGGCCGATATACTCGGTCAAAACGGCATCGTTTACCAGCCGTTTGGCCAGCTCCGGTGTAGGTCCGTCCAACCGGGCCACTTTTATTGTGTTGTCCCGAATTTGCTCAATTCCAGGGATATTGTCAAATTGGCTCAGAAAAGGATTGGGCAGCCAGCGGGCCTTGAGATACGGCTCGGCAAGAATCAGGCTAAGCTCGCTGTCCACCGAGGCCGAGGTCTCGTCCGAGTCGCCCACCCCCTGCAAACCGTACCAGAAACTCAACTCTCCCACCAGCCCCCGGCTGACCCGCAGCATAGAAGCCACATCCTGCATATTTTCCCTCGTGACCCCCCGAAACGGCACCTTCGCCAGTTGTGTTTCTATTACCGCACTCCCCCTAAGCAAACTATCGTTCTTAAAAATGGCTTCAAACCCATACCCCTTCCATTCAGCCCGCTTTTTAATCCCCCTTGCTATGGGGGATAACCCGACGAGCCTGAAGGCAATTGATTCAATTTCCAGAATGGGTTGCGGCGGTTTTGGTAAGAACCTGGCTTTCATCTGGAATTCCCCTGCCTGCGTCAGGGCTTTTTGCACTCCCTGGAGGATGCCGGGCACATCAGAACCAGATACATCTTTTGCCTGCTCGTTGCCGGCGGTCAGCTTATGGAGATCTCCTGTGAGCTTCGCAATCAGAGCTCCCAGCTCTTCAATTTTTCGCTTAACCAGTCGTTCCTGTTTAGCCTTCCCTTCACTTTTGCATTCTCCTACCCGGAGCGGGACCCCATATACCAGGAGAATAACCGGCTTGCGCCCGGCTTGCTGGAGCTTTATCACCGCTTCCCGCACCTGCGGGAACAAGGCCGTCTCAAACTTCGTGCGGGAGATAATCTCGAAATCGGAAAGCTCAAGGCCGAGAATATTTCCCGCCGGGACACCCCTTTTCTCCACATAATGCTCGGCTACCGCCCTGCTCCCAAACATATTGCGGTTGTAAACCACAAGAATATCCTCCGGCGACAGAGCAAACGCCGGCTGCGCCCACAAAATAATCAGCGAGGCCAAAATACACAGAGTGCAAATCTTTAAAAAGGAACGTCTTAACATGGAATTGATAGTATGATGGATGGGCAAAGTTTGTCAAGTCCTCAGCAGGCTGAGCAAAAATGTAGTTGCCTGATTTATCAGGCTCAACAATAGCCTTGCAATAATTATTGGGTAGGTTGAGGCCACTGCCTCAACCTAGCGGGTCAGGGCGGTAGCCCTGACCTACCTCACTCTGATCTTTCGGCCTGTCCCCAGGCCGAAAGCAAAAAGGGGTCCGTTACCCTCCCAAAGTATATGGTTTTACAATTGTTCCCCTTTAGAAACATCAAACATCAACATCAATTGAGCAACTACAACATAGTTGATGGCATTAATTGTGTTATAATAAACGCCATGTCGTATCGGGTCTATCTTTATAATGAAATCCCCAAAGAGGATTTAGATTTAGAAGGGGTGCTGGCATATTTGGGGAAGCATTGCGCCTTTGCTGAGATTGAGGTGCGGGGGAATTTTATCTCCCACTTTTTCTCGCCGGAGTTGCTCAAGGGGTTGGCCGATGCTTGGCACCAAGCGCTTACGAAAGAGAGAGGTTTTGCCAAAACTGAGGAAGAGCGGCTGGAGTATGAGCAGCAGGCCTATCTTGAGCCAGAGACAATTTCCCCAAAGATAATTTACCGGGGCTGGCAATTATTGGAGCTGTTGCAGGCGCAAATACCTAAAGCTGAAGCCTGCTCCGAGTGCCTGCATCTCTTCTTGACCCCCCGCCTGCTGGTAACCAAAAATGGAGATGAACAGCGTGAGCATGCCCGCACTTTGCTGGCAGGGCAGCCCTCAATCATCTCCTCCTCCGGGCTGGTGGAGGCCCCGGCCAGGCCGGTAGAATATTATTTTTTGCAGCGGATCTATCAGATGGCGGGTCAGGAAATCCCGCTCCCGGAAATCAAAAAGCGCTTTGCCGGGCAATTCCTGGTTTATCACGACCCCAGGCTGAGCCAGCTCATTCCAGGCTATCTGCTGCAAGCGATTGCCTATCGTTTTACCGGAGAAGGCTTTTGCAAAGACCCTCGCTGCCGCCTCTTCAACGCCCACCGGCAGCAAGAGATGCTGAGCGCCCAACTTGAACCGCCGGAGTTTTGCCCCCGGCACCAGGCCCTATTTCCCTCTCCCTAAAGGGGAAGCGATACAAAAGGGTGCCCTAAAAAAGGTAGCTTATCCCGTTGGTAAGTGCCAAATCAAAATTTTTCAGGCCCTGGGGAGGTTCATTATCATAGCGATAGGTGTAATTAATTGTAAAAAGCAATTTTTCAGTTAAATTAAAGCCAAGACTACCATTAGCAAGAATTCTGAAATCAGCTGATCGGGTGGTGTCCACCTGGTAATAACAAGTGGTGGAAAAGAGAAGCCATTCCTTTATTTCCCATTTGAGGGATAAATAGTTGGTTGAACGCAAAATACGGGTATCCTTCTCCTGCGTGTCTTCATCGAATCGTTCGTTTTCCCGCATAAGTCCCACACCCACATGAAAAGCATAATCAGAATCGTTTTCCTCTTGGGGAGAAGGAGAAAAAGGGGTAAGACGAACCCCGCCTCCGAACAAGTTACGTTCTTTTATTGAAATAAAATCATTGAATTCCTCTTGGGCAAAGGCTTCAACAGCATAAGTTTTAGTGAGGGTTTTCACTCCTCGTAAATGAAGAAAAGCTTTATTCTGAAACAGCTTGTCGTCACTTTTTCCTCGCGCCCAGTTGGCTATTGAAAGCAGATGATACCTATCAAACAGATAGTCCGTTCGCACGTTACCATTAATAGTCTGGTTTTCGGAATTGCCGGCTAATATTCCAAACTTAGTAGCAATATTTATATGTAATCCTTCAGTTGGATCAGCCTTCCTTAGTGTTTCAATATTTACCTGGGCCGAGGCGTTTCCCCCCCAAAGAAACAAGCAGACAATCAATAAAAGGGACAGATGGAAACTTGTCCCTGGCTTAGAACAGGGAAAGATACGTTTGCGGCGCTTCGTTTTTTTCAACGGCAATCCTTTGCTTTTGGGGTGTGAACGGTGGGAAAAAGTGTCCCTTACTATAGCTTCCCTGCCGGGAGCCAGTCAAGAATATTTTTCAAGGTGCCCCCTACTTTAACAGCACCCTTCCCAAGCCATCTTCCAGGATAATCTCTCCTCCCAAAGGCTGGGAGAGGATATCCAGTTCGCAGAGCAGGCTGCGGGCGGCTGCGCCGGATAAGGGCCGGGGCTGGAAATGGACTTGGTGGTTATCCACTGATAAAGGGATGATTTCCACCTCTCGTATGGTGTGCGCTCTTCCCAAACGGCAGCGTAAAAGCATGCTGTTTTTGACCCGCCGGCTGTAAGAGGCAAAGGCCAAATTCCCCAGGCTGTAAGCAATTAACTTGCCCCGGTAGACCTCCAGCCCCTGCAAGACATGGGGGTGATGCCCCAGGACAATATCCGCTCCCAGGTCAATCACCTTGTGCGCCAGTTTGCGCTGGTACTCCTTGGGGATTTGCCGCAGCTCCTCACTCCAGTGAAAGGAAACAATGAGTACATCGGCCAGGGTGCTGGCGGCGGGAATGTCCTCTTCCAAAAATTGGGCGTAGGCAAAGGCGGTGCCGGGCTGATTCTCCTGGGCATAGAACTCGGACGGGAAAGTCAGGGAATAGGAGAGGCAGGCGATTTTTAAGCCCTTAATTTCCAACCAGGCGGCCCGGCGGGCCTGTTTAAGGCTTTCCCCGGCCCCGCTGAATTGAATCCCCTCCCGGCGCAAGAGGCGCATGGTATCTGTCAACCCCTCGGAACCGTAATCCATTATATGATTATTGGCCAGGGAAAGCAGCTTAAAGCCGTTGCGCGCCAGAACCTCGGCCCAGAGCGGCTGGGTGCGAAAGGTATAGCCCTTGCCGGGGAAAGGCTCTCCCCCGCTGGTTAGGGGTGTTTCCAGATTGGCAAAGACCAAATCCGCATTTTGCAGCAGACTGCGCAGGGCCAGAAAAGGGTAATCATGACCATGTTTGGCTATATACGGATTCAAGTGAGGGGTAAAGAGCAGGTCTCCCCCGGCCAAAAGAACTGCTTCCGGCTGCGGGAGAGGGCCGGCAGCTAACGGATGGGGCGACAACAGGCAGAAAAGACAACAAATTATTAGCCATTGCTTGGTCATGGTCGCCGGGGTAAATTAGGGTTAAGATTCCAAGCGATACTAGCATGGCAGTGGGAGGATTTGCAACCTGTTTGCCAGAGATTGACCGCTTGTGTATAATGGAATCAAGTCTTGCCAATTCACATCCATAGGGGGATTTATCTATGAAGGGCCAAAAACTGGGGGCAGTTCTTTGGATTTGTGGTTTGTTATTGTTGGGATCGTCAGCGAGCTGGGCGAAAACCCTGGAGGTCCCGCAGCAATTTTCGTCTATTACCATTGCCCTAAAGGCCGCCGGCTCCGGGGATGAGGTGGTGGTTGCTCCCGGAACCTATAAGGAATATCTGGTGCTTGGGGAAGGGGTTGTCCTCCGCAGCCAGGGGAGTGAAGAAGAACGAAGTAATTTCCTCGCTGCCGCCCGCACCATTCTGCAAGCCCCTGGAACCCATAAGCAGATTGTGCTGGGAGCCGAGGGAGCGGTCTTAGACGGCTTTACCCTGCAAAGCATCAAGCCCCAATTTGAAACCCAAAATGAGGGGCGCGGGATTCTAATCAAGGGCACGGCGGCC
>QIFF01000119.1 GCA_003230635.1 bacterium
CGTTTCGTAAGGAGGAGAGGACGAAAAAGAGGACTAGAGCGGCCTGGACAGCGTTGCCAACGAATAGTAGGGGGCCGGACCCTGATAGTACGCCTAATAATACTAATATAGGCCTAACAGCTGGTTACGGTTTTATTCCTGAAGGCACACTAAATCTGGAGCTTGGTATTGACATACGTGAGTCAAGTGAAGACCCTCTCTTTTTCAACGCCAAAATAGCCAAGCCCGAGGGGGAATGGTATCCTGCAGTGGCGGTGGGAGGGTACGATTTTGGTACCGACCAAGATAATACTGACTACAACGTGGTATATGGGCTGCTGGCGAAGACGTGCCCTGGGGGAGGGCGTTTTACCGTGGGTTACTATAAAGGCAATGGTAGTGTGTTGCAGGATTCTCAGGGCAGAGAGGAAGATGACGGGATTTTACTCTCCTGGGACCGGGATATGGATGAGATTTCCGACAGGCTCCAGGCCTTGATAGATTACCAGGGCGGAGATAACCAATATGGCGCTTTCTCCTTTGGTTTTTCCTGGGATGTTACTGATACTGCTAATCTTGTTGTTGGATACCAGCTATTCAACGAAACCACTTTGATGGGTAGAAGTGGTTTGACCTTTCAGATAGATATTGGTTTTTAAGGACATCTTAAACCTACCGCCACAAATGTTTATTCTGCTCCATAAACTGGCGCGCTCGTTGGGCGGCCAGATCCGGTTGCTCGTTATGGCGGTTCAGCTCCATGGAAAGCCAACCCTCATAACCGACCCGATGTAACTCCTGAAAAAATTCCTCGTAGTCAATATCGCCGTCTCCGGGAATGAGGTGACGGTGGGGAAAGTCGGCTTTATTGACATCGTCAAGGTGAATTTGCAGCAGATAGGGAGCAAACTTGCGCAAATAGCCGACCGGCGTTTCCTTGATCCCGAAGGCGTGCCCTGTATCCACTACTACGCCAAACACACCTGGAGTAAGCCCACTTTCTATTAAGGCAATGGTTTGCTCAGGGGTGCTGAGCCATTTCTCCGGCTCCGGCTCCAGGCCTATTTTCAGCCCCAGCTTTTGGGCTGCCGGGCCGATGATTTCCATTGATTTCAAGAAGTTATCCCCCTGCTCTTCAAAGGAGCAGTCAGCATAAAGCCCTCCGGAGGCGGTGTGCACCCGCGGCACGTCAAAGAAATCCGCCATTTCCAGCACGCCGAGAAACTTCTTAATCTCACGCCCCCGTTTGGCCTCCTTCGGAGCGACAAAATCCAGGTGGGCGCTGACCGCATAGACCTCCAGGTCATAGCCGGCAATCTCCTCCTTGATTTGGCGCCATTTACTACGTGAGTCAAAGGGGGTGATGTGCTCCCCCTTGGCCCAGAGCTCAATCCCCTGATAGCCATAGCTGGCGATGCTTTTTAGGGCATAGTCCAGGGGAAAGTTGCGGTAGGCGTTGGTAAAAAATCCCAGTCTCATTGCTATTCCTGTTTTGTTGGGACAGCACACTAAAGGGTATCTTGAAAAATGAGAATTTTCGTTCAAGATCAAGGCATGCGAGAAATTTAACCGCAGGCATATGTTTGATATTCCGAGGATTAAAATTAAATTTCGAGCATAACGCAGATATTGGGCGAAAAGGCCATTTTTCAAGGTGCCCTAAAGGTGTCCTAGATAAATATCGGTAATGGTAAACACAAAAAAGAGGGTGCATAGGACAGTATTAAGTCCATAGGCAATCCTTTTGTATTCTCCCAGGCCCTTCAAAAAGATTATCCAGTATTCGTAAATCAGCAAGCCGATTACCACCAGCAAGCCCAGCTTGTAAATATTACCCATCTGATGCAGCCAGGTGACGGCGTAGAATAAAAAAATCGCCAGGCCGTGCAGCATCAGGGCCAGTTGGTTGGATTTCTTATAACCAAGCGAACTGGGAATGGAATGTAACCCCGCCACCCGGTAAAATTCGCTGTCCTGATTGTCCAGGATGATGTCAAAGGCACAGCCCCAGCAGAGTACCGCCAGGCTTAAGATAAACGCCGGGGCTTCAAACCTGCCGCTGACCGCAATCCAGGCCCCCAGGGGGGCAAGGGCCATCACTCCCCCCAGAATAAAATGCAGGCTCCAGGTAAAACGCTTGGCATAGGGATAAATAATAATCAAGCCAATCGGCAGGGGAGAGAGCAGAAAGCAGAGGGGATTGAGCATGTAAGCCGCAACGAGGTAAACGGCAAAAGAAACCACCGCTGCCAGCAATACCTGTCTGGGAGAAAGCAGGGCGCGCGGCATCAAACGGGTGCGGGTGCGCGGGTTTTGGCGGTCAATCTCCCTGTCCACCAGGCGGTTGACGAACATCCCCCCATTGCGCACATTAAACAGGGCGACGAAAATCCAAAACAGTTTATCCCAAGCCGGCAGGCCGTCGGCCGCCAGTACCGCTCCCATTAAGGCAAAGGGGAGGGTGAGGCTCAACCACTTAATCGTGGTCATCTCAAACAGGAGGTTAATTCTTCCCTTCAATTCCATACTCAGCCCAACGTTTGCTTACCAAATCTTGAACTTCCTGGCTCATCTTTATGGCTTGCGGCCACTCACCGGGGCAGCCTTCCTCAGACAGTTTGACGGTAGCGTCGATTCCCACTTTAGTACCCAGCAGCCTTTCCCGGGAAGCAAAGTCCAGGATGTCCACCGGGCCCTCGGTAAAGGTCATATCCCATTTGGGATCAATATTGGTGCCCACCTGCCAGAGGACATCCGAAAGATTATGTACATTTACCTCGGCATCCACCACCACGATCATCTTACTGAACATCATCTGCCCCATGCCCCAGAGGGCGTGCATGACCTTGCGCGCCTGCCAGGGGTAATCCTTCTTGATGGAGACAATCACCAGGTTGTGAAACACCCCTTCCGGGGGCAGGTTAATATCCACCACCTCGGGCAGGCTCATCTGAATAAAGGGCAGGAAGATACGCACCAGGGCGGTTCCCATGTAATAATCCTCCATGGGGGGCCGGCCGGTAACCGTAGTCTGATAAATCGGGTCCCTGCGATGAGTAATGCAGGTAATATGAAACACCGGGAATTGGTCAGCCAGGGAATAATGGCCGCTATGGTCTCCAAAGGGGCCTTCCAGGCGGGTTTCTTGAGGATCAACATAGCCTTCCAGCACAATTTCGGAATTGGCCGGTACTTCCAAATCAATGCTTTCGCATTTGACCAGGGAAACCGGCTTCTTGCGCAAAAAACCGGCCAGCAGCAATTCGTCAAACCCCTCCGGCATAGGAGCGGAAGCCGCCAGGCTGACCGCCGGGTCAGGGCCGATCGCTACCGCCACTTCCAGCGGCTTGCCCAGCCTTTGCTGCTTGCGGTAGTTGGCTGCCCCGTGCTTATGAATATGCCAGTGCATGCCGGCAGTTTTCTCATCAAAGACCTGCATGCGGTACATACCCACATTGCGCCCGCCGGTGTTGGGGTCTTTGGTGAAGACACAGGGCAAGGTAATGTAGAAGCCCCCGTCATCGGGCCAGCACTTGAGAAGGGGAAAATCTTTCAGGGAAAAATTGTCTCTGCAAATGACTTCCTTACAGGGCCCGGTCTTGACCGTTTTGGGCTGCATGGCGGCCAGGCGCGCCAGCTTGGGAAGGGCTTTTAGTTTACCCGCCAGGTTTTGCGGGATTTCGCTCTTGACAAAGGAGGCTACCTCCTGGCGCACATCTTCCAGCGAGCCGGCCTCCAGGGCCAGGGCCATGCGTTTGAGTGAACCGAAGGCATTGATTAAGAGCGGAGTTTTATAGCCCTTTACCCGCTCAAATAAAAGCGCCGGGCCTGTATTTTTCACCACCCGCCGGGTGATTTCGGAAATCTCCAGCTCGGCCTCAACCTCAGCGCTGATTACTTTTAACTCACCAGCTTGCCTGAGCCGCTCAATAAACTCCCGCAAGTCCCGATAGGCCATTTTTGCTCCCTTGATATTGACGGAGGGCTGGTAGCCGCAAGCTTTAGCTTGCGCTGTTTTCCGCAGGCTGAAGCCTGCGACTACACCGCAAGCAGGATAGCACACTCCCATTACTCGGTCAATATTAGTTTGGGTGTCTTATTTTATCCAGATAAGCATTCAAATTAAAATGGGGGCTGTGGGTGGGGGTATGGCAGGCCATGCAGATGCGCCGCACCCGGCAGGTAGTGCAGTCGGCCTTGATCCAAGTCCAATCGGTTTTTTGGACAAGGTGCCCACTGGCCGGGCCGTGACAAGACTCACACTGAACCCCTGCCAGGTGGGGTGTTTCCGCCGGATTGCTGAACCCCCCTTTACTGCCGTAACCGGTGCTGTGACAGCGCAGACAGGAGGGGTTGGCTTCGGCTTGCTTGGCTTTCAGGGTCTGCCAGGCGCGGGCGTGAGGACTGCCGAGCCAGTTTTGATAAATCGCCTCATGGCAGGAGGGGCATTGCTTGCTGCCCACAAAGTTTCCCTGCCCTTCAGGGGACAAAGGCTGGGGGGAAATTACTATCCTCAAGGGGGAACTCGCCCCGGCAGTGCTTTTACCGGCATGGGCCAGCAACAGGCAAAAAAATATGATTTTGATAACATAACTTCCTCTCCCCTTAGGGGAGAGGATTGAGGTGAGGGGGCAGCTTCTCATCCCTCCCTCACCCTTGCCCTCTCCCCAAGGGGGAGAGGGAATCTTCTCCCACCGCTTTTCTGTATTTTGTGAGGTTAAGGGCATAAACAAGCAAGGAGGCAATGGAGAAGAAAATCGTAACCCGCCAGGCCCATCTAATCACCTCTTCCGACAATCTCAAAACAACAAATAAAATGGTGAACATCTGGGCGGAAACCATGAGTTTGCCGAACAGGTGGGGAACCACCACAAATGACTTTTCCAGCACCAACAAAAAGAAACACCAAGCCCCCAGCACAAAAACATCCCGGCTGACTATAATTATGGTAGCCCAAAGAGGGAAACTATATTTAACAGAAACAATAACAAAAGAAATATCTATACATATCTTGTCCGCCACCGGGTCCAGGAAGGTGCCCAAGGGAGTCGGCACTCCCCATCTTTTGGCAACAGCACCATCAACACAATCGGTTAAAACCATCACTACAAGGGTAACAATTGCCCAAAGGTGCAAGAAGGGGTATTTGTCAACATAAAGGATACATAGGGCAAAAACAGGGGTAAGAACAATCCTGGAAGCGGTTAAGGCGTTGGCGATATTATTTGCCAAGTTGGCGTTTTTAAATAATCTAGATACCATAAGTATGTCCAGCCTTTACCTTATCTGGCGGCGGAAATCCACACCTGTCCGCAGGGTTGACTTTGATAAAGGCGCAGCAGTTGGCGGCGGGCCAGCTCCAGCAGGGCGACAAAAATCAGCACCAGGTCCAGGCGCCGGGAGAAACCTTTAAACAAGCTTTGCAAGCTAAGCCGCGGATGCTCTTCCAATTTAGCCAGGATATAGGTAATCTCCTCCTCCAGGCTCAAGCCCCGCTGGGTGAGCACTTGATAGGGGGTTTCCCTGGGGGCGTTGGCCAGGGCGTGCTGGAAGGCTTTCCACAAACCATAGATGCCAATCCCCGGCAGGATAGGGGCAGTTACCTCGCTGTCTTCTTCCGGGGGGTGTTGCCGGGTAAAGACCTGCTGTCGGAGTTGGGCCAGTTCTTGTAAATCCTGGGCGCTTTTTTTGATTTTTTGATACTCCAATAACTGCTGCACCAGCAGTTGACGGGGGTCTTCATCCTCCTCATCCCCTGCCATGACAGGCAGCAACATGCGCGACTTGATATAGGCCAGGGTGGCAGTCATAAGCAGAAACTCAGCGGCAATATTCAGGTCGAGCTGGCGCATCATATCCAGGTAACTCAGGTATTGCTCGGTAATCAGGGCAATGGGAATATCATAAATATCAATTTCGTGCTTCTTGATTAGATGCAGGAGTATATCCAGGGGCCCTTCAAAGACCGGCAGTTTGACGGCGTATTCCATACTGGGTATCACCTTTTACCACTTAGAGTTTGGTTGTATCGGGAAAACGAAGTTTCGCCGAAGGCAATTTGTAATCCCGAGACACAGGGCGTCGGGACTACAAAGTCCCGACGCAACGAATTCTGTTTCCCTTGAAAGGTTATGGTAACCCATTCAGGATTGCCCTGTCAATAACAATTGACCTTGCTTTTTGCGACCTACTAAGTTATATTCAAAAGGCTTAATCTTTTAGGGTGCCTTGAAAAATAAGAATTTTCGTTCAAGATCAAGGCATGCGAAAAATTTAACCACAGGCATATGTTTGATATTCCGAGGATTAAATTTTGAGCATAACGCAGAAGGCCATTTTTCAACGTGCCCTTTGCTGGAGGTGGCGGAGTAGTGCCGGTTTACGAGTATGAATGCCTGGTTTGCGGCAACCAGTTTGAAAAGCTGGTCTCAAATTTGAATTCACCCATTACCTGTCCCGGCTGTAACCAGCAGAAATTACGCAAGAAATTTTCTTTATTTAGCTCCCCCGGCCAAAGAAAAACGGATAGTTTTAGCTCCGCCAGCGGCGGTGCATGTGCCGCATGCACCTCCAAAAATTGCAGCACTTGCGGCTGAGCGCCTGAAAGATAATCATGCCTGGAAAGAAGATACTGCTCGTAGACACCGACCTGCCTGCCGTTGAGGCTTTTAAAAATACTTTCAGCGAAAAGGGACTTCAGGTATATTCAGCCGACAGCAGTACGGACGCTATTCAGAAGGTAGCGCATTACCGCCCGGATTTAATTCTATTGGAAATCGCAATCTCGGGAGAAATGGATGGCTGGGATGTGTGTTACTTATTGAAAAAGAATGACGGGACCAAGAAGATTCCCCTGGTGTTTTTCAGCGGGGAAGCCAGTCTCCAAAACCAATTGCATGCTTTTAAAATAGGGGCCAACGGTTTTATTTCCAAGTCGCTCCCCAAAGAAAAATTAATCAACCAGGTTGAGCAATTCCTGACCCGCCGGGAAAATAAGGAAATTGAAGATTGACGATTGAAGATTGTCGATTGGAAAGAAAAGATTTTAAAAGATTTTCCAATAGTCAATCGTCAATAGAAAATCGTCAATTGAATAAGGGGTAATTTAATGCAGCTTTATGAAGCGGTCAGTCCCCTGGATTACCGTTATTACGGCAGTGATAAGGAATTGTTTGCCAAGCTGAAACCCTTTGTCAGCGAAAG
>QIFF01000174.1 GCA_003230635.1 bacterium
TTCGTTCTATGATTCTCTCATCATTGCGGCTGCTTTGGAAGCTGAGTGCCAAACACTTTACTCGGAAGATTTACAGCATCAGCAAACCATAGAGGAGTTGACTATCATCAATCCATTTGCGTAAATAAGGGGTCTATTTTACCCCTTGCTTTTCATAGTCAATTTTATGCTTAGAAAGAAGATAGGGGGAAGGAAGAGCAGGACTTGGGCTAATAAATCAGCCGCCATTATAAATTCAACAAGAACAAGAAAAATTTGCTATAAAGCATGAACATTGATAATGTAGTAACATATTGGGTCGATACCGCCAGCTACGATTTGGAAACCGCAGAGGGCCTGTTCCGAATAAAGCGATATCCTTATGTCTTGTTCATGTGCCATCTGGGAGTTGAGAAGCTTTTAAAGGCCATACTTGTCAAGAAAACAGGTAAACATGCAGATTATACCCACAATTTGGTATACTTAGCAGAGAAGGCGGGACTGGATTTTACTGAGGCTCAATTGGATCTATTGGCAGAGATGAATGAGTTTAACCTTGAAGCCAGGTATCCTGAGGTAAAGATGAGTTTTTATAAAGACTGCACTGAAGCCTATACCTTAAAATACTTGGAGTACACGAGGGAAATCCACAAATGGTTGACCGAACAATTAGAACAATTATAACCAAGTTCATAAAATTGTTGGAAGACAGCAACATTCCGGTAAGTAATGTGTTGCTGTTTGGTTCATACGCTAATGGGATAGCCAGAAAAGGTAGCGATATAGATGTAGCTATTGTATCTGAACGGTTTGGCTACAACAGGCTTAAGGAAGGCCAATTGCTGTTTAAGAAAGCCCGGCTCGTGGATTCCAGGATAGAACCGATTCCTGTATCAATGGATGATTACCGAAACGATGAAGATTCACCAATCCTTTATGAAATCAAAAAATCGGGGGTTGAGATCAAGCTAAAGCCTTCAAGTAGAAAATAGGCGAAAATAAAGGGAAGCCAGCCACAGATTTATAACGAGCCACATCTAACTCGCGTCATTAAAACGTCATTATTTCAGACGAAAACAGGTCAAAAATTGCGAAACTGTGGGAAAAGCAGGCGAGTAGCTATCTATCTAAAGTTTTTAACCTTTTCCTATAACATCTTGATTTAATTGGGGTTGCAATTCTACCGGGCCGATGGTTCGACTCCCGCCGCCTCCACCATTTCACGGTCGCCAACTATTCATTTATCAGATAGTTACAGGCGGCTGAAAATTCCAAAAACGCGAACGTCATTAAAACGTCATTATTCCGGTTCAGCTAAAGGCCATAATACTTATGGCCTTTTTGCTTGTTCTTTTGCTTTGGCAAAATGCCGAAAAATTTTAACTACACCTTTACACTTCATTGTCAAAAGAGGAATGCGTTCAATGATTGATGAGTATCAAGGTAATAAAAAAATAAAAGCGTCCTCTCCCCCGCGCAGGGGCGCCGAGTATGTGCGCATGTCCACGGAGCATCAGCACTATTCGACCGAGAACCAGCAGACGGCAATCCGGGAGTTTGCGGACGAGAATAACATAGAAATTGTCAAGACATATTGCGACGGCGGTAGGAGCGGTTTGAGCATTCATGGACGCAAAGCGCTGAAACGTTTAATTGCTGATGTGGAAAGCGGGAATGTGGATTTTGATATCATCCTGGTCTACGACATAAGCCGCTGGGGGCGTTTCCAGAATCCGGATGAAGCCGGATATTATGAATTTATATGCAGCAAACTACATGGAATAGACGTAGAGTATTGCGCCGAGCAGTTTGTGAACGACGGCACTATCTCTTCCGCTCTTATGAAACATGTTAAACGAGTTATGGCCGGGGAATATTCCCGTGAGCTTTCCGTCAAGGTCTTCAGAGGGCAATGCAGGCTTATCGAGCTTGGCTTCCGTCAGGGAGGGCATGCCGGGTTCGGCCTGCGCAGGAGGTTGGTTGACCATGCCAGCGCTCTGAAAGCCCCTCCCCCGCCGGGTTTTTCTTATTGGAGATTTAACCCCATGGGGGGTAGGGAAAATGGCCTCCGGGGTACCCCCCCCGATAATCCCAAAAATGCGACACAACAGAAATTTCCAAGTGTCTTTTCACAAGAGCAAAGATTTTTTGTAAAATTTGAAAAGCTGATTTCATGCAAAAAATCTTGGCTAAAATCCGTAAATATAGAAAGAGGGAGATGATTTTCTCAGGAGTGAGTGTCTAAATTTGCGACGACATGCGTCCCGGTCGCAGGATTGCCGGGTCGATGCGATCAGGACAGTTGCTGGTGGCGATTATAAGAATGCGGCCACGATCGGCCAGGCCATCCATAAGTACCAGCAACTGTGAAACGATTTCCCGCAGGTGATTAAAATCGGAGGAGTTGCGTGCCCCGGCGATGGCGTCCACTTCATCCATGAAAGCTCCTGGAGGAGGGGAAAGTAGAAAAAATATAGGGAACCAACTACAAACCAACCCTCACCACACTCCCTGGCTTCTTCTTTTCCTTCACCCCATAACTCAGCATGTTGGCGGCCTGAGCCTGATGATCCGGCATCATATCGTTATACCTCATGGTAGTGCGGATATCGCTATGGCCGAGCTGGGCTTGAACTACCGCAATGTCTTTGCAGCATTTTATCAGGTGCGTGGCATAGGTATGACGAAGCGAATGGATTTGGGTTACCTCGGGAAACCCCAATTTTTGGGTTATACGGGCAAATACCTTTCGCAAGCCGGGTTTCAACTGCTCCCCGTCACGGTTATGGAAGACCCAGTTGTCCTTTTGACCATCCCTCAATTTATGCTTTCTCAAAAAAGTTACTAACTCATCAGCCAGGGCAATATCCCGCTCCCTGATGCCCCGCCCGGAAGATTTGGGCAACCAGAAGTCCTTCTTGCGGATGTGGATTACCCTCTTATCAAAATCCACATCGCTCCATTCCAAGTGAATAACCTCACCTTCCCGCATACCGGTATATAACAGTGTAAACAAAATGGGATAAAACCAATCCGGGCTGTTGGCCAGGACCTGCCGGACTTCTCTTTCCGTTAATGACCGAATCTTCTTGGAGTCATCCTGCTTTAGATACTCCAGATGGGTTAATGGATTAGCATGTAGGTATTGCCACTTCATAGCCTTATTAAAGAAAGTCTTTAAGGCGCTTACTTCCAGATTGACAGTGCGTTTTTTAATGGGGCGCCCGTTCTGCCGGTTTTTCTGCTTCAAGCGCCAGAACATGTACTCCTCAAATAATTTTAAATTCAATTGGGAGAGCTGCTTGATGCGGGGATGCTTTTTCTCCAAAAAAGCCAGAAAATTGTTGACGGTAATCCAGTTGCGGCGGTGGTAGTTGGGGGAGACGGTATTTTGAGTACAGTCCATGTATTCTTTAAAAAACTCTCGCAAATCATGATCCCGAGGCTCCATGTTGGCTTCCTTGCGCTCGATTTTAGCTTCAATCTCGCCAGCCACTTTCTTGGCAAGGGTTTTAGACTTGCCTACTTTCTTCTGGACAACTTTTCCGTCCACATAATACTGAACGTACCAGGTTGCCCCAGTCTTTCTTTTTCTCGCAAAAATAGACGCCACCGCCTAGCTCCCGTTTTCAGGAATATCCTGGCGAGCGGTCTTGGCCCGGGCATGTCCCATTTCGCTTTTCGGAATCACCAGGGTAGCGACCCATCCTTTTTCCAGGGCGAATTCCATGCATTGCCTAAAAACGCGCTTGATTTGTTTGACTGTAAGGTCGGCTCTGGGTTTGCCGCTTGGCAGGGTCTTCACCGCTTCGCTAGCATAGAACTTGCCAACCTGGGGCAAGGTAATGGAATCCACCGGCCGCTGAGCGCCGAAGTAGGTGACCGCCAACTGGATACACTTTAAGTAGACGGAAATTGTGCTAGCTTTGGCCTCGGTAAAAACAAGCGAATCAATGTAATCCTCAGCCACTTCCCTGAGGATTTTGTCCTCGCCTGTCTGCACAGGCAGGCCGGTTTCCTGGGTAGGTTGTTTTTGTTCAGACATGATGCTTACCTCCTATGTTGGGATTAAGCCACTCCCGGGGAATTTCCGGGAAGGCGTCGTGATGTCGAAGCAGCCAGTCCCGAATAATCTGAGGAACTAAGCGCTCCAGCGGTGTTTTCTGCTTCAGGCACACCAGCTTCAGGGCGGCGTGCAGTTGGGGATTAAAATTGCGGATGTGCAAATTGCTCATGGGTGTTACTCCTTGGCCGATAGTCTCGCCGCCATAGTTTTACAATGTTCGGCGAGCGCTTCGTAACGCTCGGCCATTTTTAGAAAGTCGGCGGCGCTGCCGGACTCCAGTAAGTTGTGGCGGCCGAAGGGCATGGTATAGCGTTTCCCATCGCTGAAATTGTCATATTCAACATCCACCAGGTCGCATCCGCCCACGCCGGCGCCGGCTCTATAGCCTTTCACGGTTCCAATGAGCTGCTCGACGCCCTTATGATGCGGGTTGAAGGTAATTATTACCTTATCGCCTTTTTGCATGGTGATTTCTCCTATAACTAGTTGTTATTAATGTGTTATCTCACTTCCAATGTTACCATTAGACGTGGGAAACATCAAGGATAATTTATTGTTTTTAAAGGATTTATCATGGATAAATACACCTCAACGGAAACCTTGAAATCAGGCCGGATATTGGACAGTCCGGTGTTCTGGGGGTGTTACTTTATTACTTGATGTTTCGGGCAAAGAGAGGTAGAACATGAAGTGGTAGCAGTTAATTATTTACTTGATACTATTGGGATTATTTTAAGGA
>QIFF01000222.1 GCA_003230635.1 bacterium
GGAACCTGAAATGTCACCGGCCGACAGGGATTACCTGGAAAAGCAATGCACTAGCTGCCATCCGCTGGAGCGGGTGTTCTGGACGCGTGGGACGCGCTCAACCTGGGAGAACGTCCTGAAACAGGCTCCCCATCGGGAAATGGAGCTGGAGGCGCAAAACAAGGAGCGGCTTTACAAAATTTTCCAGCAATATTTGAGCAAGCCTTAAGATTGCGCATTAGTCCGAACTAGCTCTCTCAGCCGCCCCAGGCAGCGGCCCCCATAAGGGCGGTTCGCGGGTTGAGAATGATTTGCAGGGGTATCTCCCGCAACGCTTCCCGCAGGGCCGGACGGTCAGCCTCCTCAAAAGTTTCGGCAAAAGCACTCTCTTGAATCAGGGGGATGATTTTGGGGGTAATTCCGCCCCCCAGATAGACCCCTCCGGTAGCCATACAGGTCAGGGCCAGGTTTTTGGCGGCGCGGGCATAAAAACACAGGAAAAGCTGGGTAGCCTGCAAGCATATAGGGTCAGAACCCGCATGCTCGGTAATTGCCGCCGCCTTGTCCGCCGCTTTGTTAATGGTTTCTTGTA
This sequence comes from bacterium, assembly GCA_003230635.1. Next base: position 572 of record QIFF01000222.1, read on the forward strand.
AGGAGCTGCTGGTGTCCTGACGCGAACAGAGGAAATCGTAGATATTTGCCAGTCCCGGGCCAGAGGCTACCCGTTCGTAGTCCGGATGGGCCTGCTGGCAGAGGTTTTCCCGCAAGAACTGCACCAATTCCCATTCCAATTTATTGGTAGCCGCCAGGTCGCAGTGACTGCCCTCCGAGTGCAGGGGAAAGTATAACTTCCGCTCCGGATTATAGACCAGGATGCCGTGCCCCAGGCCGGTGCCGGCCCCGATTACCGCCCGGGTGCCGGTGGGGTTGCCTTCCGGGTAGTAGTTCCCGGGATGGGCCAGGGCCAGTAAATCCCCTTCCTGAGAGAGAAAATTTACGCCAAAGCCCAGGGCCTCAAAATCGTTCAGCAGGACGATTTTCCTGAGCGGAGTATCCACCAGCAATTGCTTACAATCTATATCCCAGTCCAGGTTGGGCAGGGCGGCGTAATCCCCGGCTTGGTTGATCACCCCGGCCACAGCAAAACAGGCATGACGGATTTCTACCCCCAATTGCTGCCGGGCCAATTCCAGGGTCTGCTTAATTTGAGCGGCAAAGTTCTCTCCCCGGCTGCTGAAACGCGCCCCCAGCAAATATTGAGGCGGCTGTCCATTTTCCCGCTTAAAGCAGGCCAAGCGGGCGCTGGTGCCTCCCAGGTCGGCGGCGAGAATGAAATTGTTGCTGTGTTTCACCATCTCTACCCTCCAGACAACCAATTGAGTAAAAAGGGATGCGCCTGCTCCAGGGCGCGGGCGCGGTGGCTGATGCGGTTCTTAATCGCCGGCCCCAGTTGGGCCAGGGTTTGCCGATAGGCCGGAATGATGAATAAGGGGTCATAGCCAAAGCCGGTTTCCCCCTGCTCTTCAAAACCGATTAAGCCCTCACAAACCCCCTCCCAACAGTGCTCCTCACCCCCCGGGATGACCAGTGCCAGCACACAGCGGAAGCGGGCGGTTCGTTTTTCATAGGGTACACCCGTTAGCCTTTCCAGCAGCAGTTGATTGTTTTGCTTGGCGTCGGCCTGCTCCCCGGCAAAGCGGGCCGACCTTATTCCCGGCACCCCTTCCAGAGCGTCCACCTCCAGGCCCGAATCGTCGGCCAGGGCCGGACGGGCGCTCTGCCTGCAAGCGGCGCGCGCCTTTATGAAAGCATTTTCTTTGAAAGTCCGGCCGTCCTCCACCACCTCCAGTTCCAGCCCTAAGTCTGACAAGCCATAAATCCTCAGCGGCAAATCCGCCCAGATATTGCGCACCTCGGCCAGTTTGTGAGCATTATTACTGGCAAAGACTAATTCCACAACTCGTTTCCCCTCAGGTGCGCTTGAAGCGCTTGGCCAGTTCGCTGAGGCTAAAGCGAATGGCAGTAGGCCGCCCGTGCGGGCAGGTAAAGGGTGAATCCAACTCCCCCAATTGCTCTAAGAGGGCCTGCATTTCTTTTATAGGCAAGGCCTGATTGGCCCGGATTGAGGCGTGGCAGGCCAGGCGCTGCAAGAGCTTGGCCTGAACCTTGTCCACCTCCGGCAGCCGCCCGTAACTGACCAATTCATCCAGAATATCCCCCAGGAAGGGGGTTACCTGCTCGTTGGCTAAAAAAAGGGGGGCGGCCTGAATTACCAGGGTTTTCTCCCCAAACATGGCCAGTTCAAAACCCAGCTTTTCCAGAAAAGGGATTTGCTCCTCCAACAGGGGCTGCTGGCGCGGGCTTAAAGACAACTGCAAAGGAAAAAGCAGGCGCTGGCTCTCCAGCCGCTTCCGCTGCTTCAATTCATTTACCAGGCGCTCGTAGGTAATGCGCTCATGGGCGGCGTGCTGGTCAATAATCACCAATTCCTCATTATTCTGGCAGAGGAGATAAGTCTGGTGTAACTGGCCAATCGGGGCCAATCCCTGCCAGAAACCAGCCTTTCCTTCGGGGGGATAGAGTAGGGGCAGACCTCCGTGTCTGCCCGAATCAGGGCGGACAGAGACGTCCGCCCCTACGCCCGCTGTTTGGGTCGGCTCACTTTCCCAGTATTTGCCCATTGCCTGTTGAATCCGGGCTTGATAGGCATCCTCCTCCGGCAAGGGGTAGTTCTCAGCCGGCACCGGGGCTTCCCATTCCTGGCGGGGGGCCAGGGTGGCGGCCTGCAAGCTTTGCTTCAAGGCCGCTCCTACCAGTTGATAGACCTGGTTCTGGTTTCTGAAGCGCACCTCCAGCTTGGCGGGATGGACATTGACATCCAGCAGGCCGGGGTCCAGTTCAAGAAAGAGGAACCAGATCGGATGGCGCTTATGGGGCAGCAGGCCGCGGTAAGCCAGGCTGGCCGCCTGGGTAATGGTCTTGTTTCGCACCGCCCGCTGGTTGACAAAGGTGAATTGATAGTCGCGGCCGGCGCGTTGCAATGCGGGGGGCGCAATCAAACCCCTCAGGTACAGCGCCCCCTCCCGGTAATCCAGCGCCAGCAGTTGTTGCGCCAGCTCTGTGCCAAACAAAGCAGCAACCCGTTCCCGCAGCTCCGACTGGGGGGGGAAATCAAAGAGCACCTTCCCCTGGTGGCTGAGCTTAAAGTGCAAAGCGGGATGGGCCAGGGCCAGTTTGGTCACAACCTGGTTGATATGGCTTAGCTCGGTAGCCTGAGTTTTCAGGAATTTCAGGCGCGCCGGCAGGTTATAAAAAAGATTGCGTACCTCAATCACCGTGCCGCCGGGAGCACCCACTTCCCGTACGCTATTGATTTTTCCCCCGGCTATTTCTATCTGGCAGCCAGCCAGCGCCCCGGGCAGGGCGGTGGTCAATTTCAGGCGCGAGACAGCGGCAATACTGGGCAGGGCCTCGCCGCGAAAGCCCAGGGTGGCAATCTGGGCCAAGTCTTCCTGGTTTTTGATTTTACTGGTGGCATGCCGCTCCAGGGAGAGCAAGGCATCATCCGCCGACATGCCGCAGCCGTTGTCGGCCACCTCAATCAGGCGACGGCCCCCGGCCTCCAGCTTGATTGAAATCAGCGTCGCCCCGGCGTCAAGGGAATTCTCCACCAGTTCTTTGACCACCGAGGCCGGGCGCTCCACCACCTCTCCGGCAGCGATCTGGTTAATCAAATTTTCAGGCAAAATGTGGATTTTATTCACCGTCGGCACCCCCCGGCGGGGGAAACCTGGTGGCAATCACCAGCTTTTGCACCCCGGCCGCCTTGGCAATATCCATCACCCTGACCACCCGCCCGTAAGCCACCTCCTTATCCCCCTTAATCACCAGTGCTCCCTTGGCGCCCTGCTTCTTCATCGCAACCTGCAAGCGCTGAGGAAGCTGCTTTAAACTGACGGCCTCCTCCCCCAGCAGGATTTTTCCCTCCCGGGTCAAAAAGAGCGTCAACTGCTTGGCCGACTGCCCCCGGGCGCTCTGCGAGACGGGCAAGTCCAGCTTCATCCCCGGCAACTCCAGAAAGGTAGAGGTCACCATAAAGAAAATAAGCAGGATAAACACCACATCCACCAGGGGCGTAATGTCAATGTGCACCTTTGGCTTGAGATTGTGTTTTAGTTGCATGGTTCCTGATGTGAGGTTTCGGCTTCTCCTGAAGTCGAAACCTTAGAGGGTATCGTTGCCCCTTCTACTTTCGGCTTAAGACAAGCCGAAAGACCCAAAATCAGCCTGATGAATCAGGCAACTACAACTGAGGGGGTAACGGCACCTAAAGCAGCCGGAGAAATCGCCCCGCTACGGATTAACCGGGCTGGTGATACACTCACGTCCAGTATCGTTGAGTCAAGGCCGCGCGGGCTGGGGCCGGCGTCCAGGATTAAGTCAAGCTTGTCTGCAAAATAATCGCTGACCTGTTGGGCCGAATATGGGCTGGGCTGACCGGAGGGGTTGGCGCTGGTGGCGGTAATCGGCATTTGGGCTGCCTTTACCAAAGAACGCGCCAGCAGGTTATCCGGCAGGCGCACTCCAATTTTTCCCGAAACCCCTATTTGAAACTTGCTCAACCGGGAAGTGGTTTTAAAAATCAGGGTCAGCGGCCCGGGCCAAAAGTTTTTAATTAATTGCCGCGCCGCCGGGGAGATACTCTGAGCCAACTCCTCAAGCTGTTGTTCATCACTAATCAGCAGCAACAGGGGCTGATTCGCCGCCCGCCCCTTGAGCTGATAGACTTTCTCCACTGCCAGGTTGTCGTAAGGGTTGACCCCCAGGCCGTAGGAGGTGTCGGTAGGAAAGGCAATTA
>QIFF01000178.1 GCA_003230635.1 bacterium
CGTGCTCGGCATAGACACTAAACAGATTGGGGAGCAAAAGGCAGGGGCAGTAGGCTACGCAGTTGCCGCAGCGGATACAGGTGCTATAATCCACAGCCTGAACCTCGTCCGCCAGTTGCACCAGAATGCCGGAGGTGCCCTTGAGCACCGGCACCTCGGTAGTATATTGGGCAAAGCCCATCATCGGCCCGCCGAGGATAATCTTGCCCACCTCGTCGTTTAATCCCCCGCAGAACTCTATCAATTCCCCGACCGGCGTCCCCAGGCGCACCAGGAGATTTTTGGGGTTTTTAATGCCCTTGCCGGTTACGGTAACCACCCGTTCTATTAAGGGTTTTTGGTACTTGACCGCTTCCCAGATTGCCAGGGTGGTGCCCACGTTCTGCACCACCACCCCCACATCCATGGGCAGACCCGGCGGGGGCGGCACCTCGCGGTTAAGCAGGGTTTTGATCAGATGCTTCTCCGAGCCTTGGGGGTACTTGACTTTCAGGCTTACCACCGTAACCGCCTGCTCCTGGGCGGCGGCCTGCTTTAGGGCAGCGACCGCATCCGGCTTATTGGCTTCCACCCCGATTAAAACCTGTTTGGCCCCCAGGATTTTCTTGAGCACCCTGGCCCCGGCTACGATTTGTTCGGCTTTCTCCAGCATCAGGCGATGGTCGGCGGTCAGATAAGGCTCGCACTCGGCCCCGTTGAGAATTACCGTATCAATGGGTTTTTCCTTAGGCGGACTGAGCTTGACATGGGTGGGAAAGGTGGCGCCGCCCAAACCGACAATACCGGCTTCTTTAACCCGTGCTTTTAATTCTTCAACTGAAAGGCGAAACGGGTCTGGGGTTTCTTCCAAGGCCAGATTATTATCTGCCTCGTCAGGGGATTCAATTACAATGGCGGAGAGTTTTTTGCCGGAGGAATGGGGATAGGGGCCGATGTCTATAATCTTACCGGAGATACTGGCGTGAATGGGGGCGGATACAAAGGCTTTGGCCTCGGCGATTTTCTGCCCCGCTTTTACCTCATCTCCTTTAGCTACCAACGGCTCAGTAGGCGCGCCAATATGCTGGGACAAAGTAAGGACAACTCTCCTGGGGATCGGAGCGGATTCAATCGGACAAGCCGAGGTTATTTTCTGCTCAGGGGGGTGAATGCCCCCGGTAAATTTGCTCAGTTTCATAGATAGGGATGGTTTGTTATATCTGCCTGGTTTCTATCTTGGCCTCTGCCAGGATTTGCGCCGCCAGTTCATCCGGATAGCCCTCGCTATAGTAAATTCGTTTTATCCCGGCATTAATTATCATCTTTACGCACAAGACACAAGGCTGGTGGGTGGTATAAAGCAGGGTGTCCTGGATGCCGATGCCGTACAGGGCGGCTTGAATAACAGCATTTTGTTCCCCATGCAGGCCGCGACACAATTCGTGGCGCTCGCCGGAGGGAACCTGCATCTGCTCTCGCAGGCAACCGGTCTCATCACAATGCCTCATCCCGCGGGGAGCACCGTTATAGCCGGTGGTCAGAATACGCTTATCCTTGACCACCACCGCCCCTACCTGTCGCCGCAGACAGGTGGAACGCTTGGCCACCAGACGGGCAATCTGCATAAAATAATCGTCCCAGTCAGGAATGCTCATAGTTTTCCTTTCAGTAACCCACTATATAAAGGAAACTGCCGGCAAAGTTCATCAACTTGTTCCTTGACTTCGGCAATTACTTTCTCATCCTCAATATTCTTCAGAACCCGGGCAATCAGGCCCGCAATCAACTTCATCTGGGATTCTTTCATGCCCCTGGTGGTCAAGGCCGGGGTACCGATTCTAATTCCGCTGGTAATCTGCGGGCTTTTGGTGTCAAAGGGAATACCGTTTTTATTGACGGTAATTCCGGCCCTGTCCAGAACTTCAGCGGCCACCTTACCGGTCAATCCCTTCTCCCCCACATCCACCAGGAGTAAATGATTGTCGGTCCCTCCCGAGACCAGCCTGAAACCGGCTTTGAGCAACCCTTCCGCCAGAGTTTGGGCATTCTTGACGGTCTGGTGTTGGCAGGCGCGAAATTGAGGGCTGGCCGCCTCTTTAAAACAGACCGCCTTGGCGGCAATCACCTGCATCAGCGGGCCGCCCTGAATACCGGGAAAGATCGCCTTATCAATGGCAGAAGCAAACTCCTCCCGGCACATGATAATGCCGCCGCGCGGGCCGCACAGGGTTTTATGGGTAGTGGTGGTAACGAATTCACAATACGGCAGCGGGCTGGGATGAACCTGCGCCACCACCAGGCCGGCAATATGGGCAATATCGGCCATAATGTAGGCCCCTGCCTCAGCGGCAATTTCATGAATGGCGGCAAAGTCAATAATGCGCGGGTAGGCGCTGGCCCCTACCACAATCAACTTGGGTTTATGCTCCCGGGCCAGGCGACGCAAAGCAAGCAAATCCAGGCGCTCGTCCTGGCGCTTCACGCCGTAGTGAAAAAAGTTATAGTAACGCCCTGAAATACTTACCCTGCTGCCATGAGTAAGGTGCCCCCCATGGGACAAATCCATCCCCAGCACTGTATCCCCCGGCTGCAAAAGGGCATAATATACCGCCATATTAGCCTGGGAACCGGAATGGGGTTGAACGTTGACATGCTCGGCGCCAAAAAGCTCTTTCGCCCGCTTAATCGCCAACTCCTCCGCCTGGTCCACATACTCGCAGCCCCTATAATAACGGCGGCCAGGGTAACCTTCGGCATATTTATTGGTTAAAACCGAGGCCTGCGCCTCCAGCACCGCCTCACTGACAAAATTTTCCGAGGCAATCATCTCCAGACGCAAGGCTTGCCTGCGCGTTTCGGCAGCGATTATAGCGGCAATTTCCGGGTCAACCTGGCTCAATTTCTTCATGACGTTTTTAAATTTTCTTTCTCGATTTCTTCTATTTGTGAAACTCGGCGGGCGTGACGCTCTCCGGCAAAGGACGTCTGCAACCATACCTGAACTATTTTGAGTCCAAATTCACGACTCAGCACCCGTCCCCCCAGAACTAAAATGTTGGCGTTATTATGCTCACGACTCATGCGGGCGGTATGTTCGTCATGGCAAAGGGCGGCCCGCACCCCCGGGTACTTATTGGCAACCATTGACATGCCCAAACCGGTACCGCAAATCAGAATTCCCCGCAACAAATCCCCCCGGGACACCGCCTGGGCTACCTTTTTTCCCACCTGGGGATAATCAACCGCTTCAGGAGTAGGCTGGCTATAATCCAGCACTTGGTAACCTTGAGCAAGCAATTCGGCCTTGACGGCCTGCTTCAACTCCCAGCCGCCGTGGTCACTCCCCAGGGCGATTAGTTTCTCTTGGTTCACAGGTGGCTCTCTTATCCAAACCATCTACATAAAAATTAGGCTCGGCAAAGTCAACCTTCACCGAGCCTAATTCCGGGATTTCCCATCCAAGCCACTAGAGCAAGGACTTTTTTCTTTCAGGTATAACTGGTTGACCAGCAACTAGTTTATTTACCCAAAACCTCCTGCCGGACGTCACTCCGAGACTGCTTGGGATGACAGGCGACACAGAATTTCGGCAGGTTTTCGCCACCGTCAGAGGGCCAACGCAAATACATATAGTTGGTATTGGAAGGATGCTGGTTATGACAACTGGTACAAACCACATCCTCTTCTTCCCCCGGGAAACCCTTGGCCTCAGGAGGCAGAACTACCTTAGTGGGGTCAGGGGTAAAACCAACCGGATGGGTGTGATTCAAGTCAATCGGCCGGTAGCCGGCGCCATCCGGTTCCGCTGCATGACAGGCCAAACAAAGAGAACCAATTCTCTTCATCGGCTTCCCCGTACGGGGATTAATAGTAGTGGTATTGGGTGTTTCCGTCAAGATCACCGGGCCCTGACCAGTATGAACACCATGACACAGGGTACAGTCATCATGCGGCCCTGCCAGCGCCAAGCTAGGAATTAACAAAGCAAACGCCCCCAACATAACCAAAACCTTCTTCATCGGTTTTCCTCCCCTACATTTTGGAGTAATAAATGGTTACGATACTAGTTACCGACAACGTGCACGTTATATTAACTAATGGCAAAACGTTTGTCAAGCCAAAAAATAATTTTTTTTGGCGTCCCCCCTGCTTTATCCCAAGGGTGCTCTCAAGGCGGTAATTCCATCATGCCCCTGCCCCGTGATTTGACCCGCCTTTTCGCCCCTTCGGGCTTAACCTTATCCGGATGGCAGTGGGCACAGAATTTGTTGATATTCTCCCCCTTATCAGCCGGCCAACGCAAATATTTATAATTCGGATTGGAAGGGTGGTGGTTATGGCAGCCGAGACAGGTCAATTGGTCATCTTGACCTTTAAAGCCCCTGGCCTCAGGGGGTAATTTGACCGTGCGCGGAACAATGCCTACCGGATGGGTTTTGTGTAAATCTATTACCCGAAAACCCACATCCACCGGCTTGAGCATCATCTCATCCAAAACCGCAGTAGTCCCCTCTCGCTCGGTCTCTGACTCAGTTTCAAGCTCATCCTCCTGCAAGCTCTCCGCAATTTCCTTATAACCAATATCCCCCGCCTGAGGGGAATGGCAGGAAAGGCAAATCGCTTCAATCCGCTGCAAGGGCCTGCCGGTGTTGGGATTAATGGTAGCCATCTTGCGTTCTTTGGTCAAAATCGCCAGACCGATTCCCAAACGATTGCCGTGACAAATCGGACAATCCTCATGGGCATAAGCCCAAACCAGCCG
>QIFF01000330.1 GCA_003230635.1 bacterium
GTCAGTTCCTCGGGGCGTTCCGGCACCAGGGTGACACAGTCGGGTTTAATCTCACAGGCGATTCGCAGCATCTCGGGAGTGGCCGCCATCTCCAGGTTGAGTCTGGTTTTGACCAGGCGCCGCAGCAGGCGCACGTCTTCGTCCTGAATGTGACGGCGGTCCGAACGCAAGTGGACGGTAATCCCTTCAGCCCCGGCCAGTTCGGCCAGCAGGGCGGCGGTAACCGGGTCCGGCTCAGCAGCCCGGCGCGCCTGACGAATGTTGGCGATGTGATCTACGTTAACTCCCAGTGTAGCCATTATTACTCCTCCAACTCATATACATAAGCATTCTCATCACAATCAGGAAATTTGACGCACTTGATACAATCGGCCCAGACCTTGTGCGGCAGTTGGGACTTATCAATTGCCTGAAAACCCAGGGAGGTAAAGAAGGCATCCTGATAGGTGAGGGCAAAAATGCGCTTTAACCCCAGTTGCTCGGCCTCTTTTAATTTATCTTTCACCAAGTCCCGGCCGATTCCCTGACCGCTGAAATCCGGATGCACCGCCAGGGAGCGAATTTCCCCCAAATTCTCCCAGCAAATATGCAGGGCGCAAGTTCCGGCCAGGGTGTTATCCCTTTCCGCCACCGTGAACTCCCGCAGGTCTTCGTAGATTTCCTGCCGGGACAAGGGGAGCATTTCCCCCCGCTGGGCGTAGCTGTTAACCAATTCCTGGATGCTTTTTACATCAGCCATCTGGGCGGTTCTAATTTTCATCTGTTCTACCTTTCGGCCTCCAGCGGTGTCCTTATCTTATCCAGGAGAGTATAGTAAAAAAGTGGTTGAAATACAAGTTAAGATTTGGGGGGAACTCCCAAGCGGAAAAAACTTGACATTAAACACCTGGCATGCTATAAGTTTGGCTAGATGGTGTGGTGGTTTGTCTATCTATCTGTAACTGTGTTTTTGTTGAGGGAGTTGACTGGGTGGCGGGAAAATTTTATACTCTGATGATACTGCCGGAATCCACCGGCCAGATGCGCAAGCACCGCATCCCCAAGTCCCTTGTCAAGGGGGCTGTGGCGGGTGCAGTAGTTCTGGTTTGTGTGGCAGCCGGCTTTATATATAGTTACCTGCAACTAAACCAGAAGGTAGCGCGCTTGGAAGAGTATCGCCAGGGCTATAATCAACAGCGGGTGCACTTGCAGACCCTGGAAAAGACGGTCGGCAAGTTTAAAAAGGAGTTGGCGGACTTAACTAAAAGTAATCAGAAGTTCCGCATAATGGTGGGCCTGCCCGAAGGGAAAAGCTTGCAGCAAGTTTCCGGAATCGGGGGAGAGGGTGAAGGAACCAGCTTCCAGGAATTCATTCAACAGTGTGAAGACGCCCTCTTGAAAAAGCTGTATGCCGACCTGGAGATGGTTAAGCTGGACATTTCCCAGGAACAAAACAACTTACAAGAAATTACCGAAACAGTTAAGGATAAGACTTCTCTCCTGACCAGCACCCCTTCTATTCGGCCTACTTCCGGCTGGATGACCTCAGGGTTTGGCTACCGGCGTTCACCCTTTACCGGCAGACGTGAAATGCACAGGGGGCTGGACATTGCCAGCCGTTTTGGCACCCCAATAGTGGCTCCGGCCGATGGAATTATCACCTACGCCGGGCGCAAAGGCAGTCTGGGCAAGGTGATTGTGCTGGAACACGGCTATGGCTATTCCACCCGCTTTGGGCACGCCTCCAAACTCCTGGTGCGGGTAGGCGAACGTATCAAGCGGGGACAAATAATCGCCAAAGTGGGCACCACCGGCCGCAGTACCGCTCCTCACCTGCACTACGAAGTGAGACTGAATGGGGTAGCGGTAAATCCTTACAATTATATCCTGAATTAGTCTGACAATTCCTTTCCCAATTTACAGATGAGGCCATCTTGCTCGCCCTACTTAGCGAGAACCTGAATGGCATGGAATACCCCCTTTACCACCTCGGCCAGCAGGTCAAAGTCCAAGGTTTGCAGGGTATCGCTGGGCTGGTGATAATGGGGATTGCGGTACATGGCGCTGTCGGTAATCATCAGCGCCGGGTAGCCCTCTTTCCAAAATGAAGCGTGGTCGGAAAAATCCACCCCCCGCACAAAGCTGGGACTGAGTAGTGTTTCCACCGGCACTTGGGCGCCCTTTTTCAAGCTGCGCACCACCCGTCTCACCAGACGCCAGCAAGGGAAATCCCCCACCACGGCTATAAAGTTACCCCGCTCAGGATAAAACAAGTTCATCAAGGGCAAGGGATACTCCTGGCTCTCTACCTCTTTGCGGTAATAGCCGATGCTTTCCAGGCAGAGCATGGCTGTGATGTTATCACCCTGTTGGCGGGCGCGGCGGGCATAGACCATGCTCCCCATGTATTGGGTGCCGAAGACCGGGGGCTCTTCCAGGGAAAAGGCCACAAACCTGAGTGTGCGCTTAAACTTGAGACCCTGAGACAAGCGCGCCAACTCCAGCAGCCCGGCCACCCCGCTGGCGTTGTCGTCGGCCCCGGGCGTGTCCACCACAGTATCATAATGAGCACCGACTACGATGATTTCCCCGGGAAGGGCGGAACCCGGCAGCTCTGCAACCAGGTTGCGATAATCCCGTTCCCCCCGCCGGTACACCTGTTCCTGAACGCGATAGCCCAAACTATTCAGATAATCCCGAATATAGTCTGCGGCTCGCTCCAGGTTGGCATAGCGGGCCAGGCTGCGCTCACCAATCTCCTCTGACAGCACTTGGATGTGCCGATATAAGTTTTGCTGAAGCCCCTCCATATCCATCCTATACATGACATCAGTATATTCTCTTCCTAGCCTATAAACAAGGGGCAAGGAAAATGGGGGCACTCCAGACCATTTTATCCTTCCACTTTTTGCCTTATCTTGCTATAATTCAGGTTCTGAGTAAGGGTAGCCCTTGGAGTAGAGCCTTTAGGCTCGTGTCCTTTTCCCACGGGGCTAAAGCCCCTACTCCAGAAATCTGCGTTTATATGGAGGAGTAATGCTACAAGGTTTGTTTAAAAAAACCGTCTCTCTGCCCAAGAGGGTCTTCGGCAGTAAATACGAGCGCGAGATTAAACGCCTGCGACCCTATGTGGAGCAGGTTAATGCCCTGGAACCTGAAATCAGTGCGCTTAGTGATGCCGAACTGAGTGCCAAGACCGGAGAGTTCCGGCAGCATGTCAGGGCGAAATACTCAGAAATCAAGGAGGAAGTTGAAAGCTTGCGGGCGGAAATCGCCGGCAGCAGCGGGGGTGAACGGCAGAAGCAAAAAATCAAATTAAGGGAATTAACCAACACAGTTTTTGAGGAGATTTTGCCGGAAGCCTTCGCCGTGGTCAGGGAGGCCGGCAAACGCACCCTCACCATGCGCCACTTTGATGTGCAGTTGATGGGGGGAATCATCCTGCACGAGGGTAAGATTGCCGAGATGAAGACCGGTGAAGGCAAGACCCTGGTGGCGACCCTGCCCGTTTATCTGAATGCCCTGCTTGGCAAGGGGGTGCACGTGATTACCGTCAATGATTACCTGGCCAAGCGCGACAGCGAGTGGATGGGCAAAGCTTATCGCTCTCTCGGCATAGATAAGACCAAAGAAAGTTTGGAGACTATTGATCCCAAATTGCTGGATGAAATCCATGAACATATCAAACAGAACTTGTTGGATGAGATTTATGAACATGTCAAACAGAAATTACAGGATGAGATTTATGAAAAGTTTTATCGCTCTCCCGGCATAGATAAGACCAAAGAAAGTTTGGAGACTATTGATCCCAAATTGCTGGATGAAATTCATGAACATATCAAACAGAACTTGTTGGATGAGATTTATGAAAAGTTTTATCGCTCTCCCGGCATAGATAAGACCAAAGAAAGTTTGGAGACTATTGATCCTAAATTCTTGGATGAGATTTATGAACATGTCAAACAGAAATTACAGGATGAGATTTATGAAAAGTTTTATCGCTCTCCCAGCACAGATAAGACCAAAGAAAGTTTGGAGACTATTGGTCCCAAATTCTTGGATGAGATTTATGAACATGTCAAACAGAAATTACAGGATGAAACTCATGAACATGTCAAACAGAATGATATCAAAATAACCTCAGAGGTGTTTAGGCCCGATTTGATGGAAAAAATTTGTAGCTACATTGGTCTGACGGTAGGCATAATCCAGCACGATATGGACGACCGGGAGCGCAAACTGGCTTATGAGGCGGACATAACCTACGGCACCAACAACGAATTCGGCTTTGATTACCTGCGGGACAATATGAAGTTTGACCTGGCCGATTATGTGCAGCGCGAGCACCACTACACCATTGTGGATGAGGTGGACAGCATCCTGATTGACGAGGCGCGCACCCCCTTGATTATTTCCGGGGAAATAGAACACCAATCAGAGGATTCCTTTGCTGCCTATAACCCTTATATCCAGGAGATGGTGCGCCGCAAGCAGAAAAACCTGGCCCGGGATTTGCTCAACCAGGCCGACAAACTGGATACGGGAAACCAGCTTGTAGAGAAGGCCGAATTACTGCTGCTGGTCAAACACGCCGCCCCCAAGGACCCGCGTTTTCTGGAGGCTGTGGAAGACAAGAAATTAGCCAAAACCATTGATGACCTGGTGGCCAATTACAATCGGGACAAGGCCCTTTCCGAAC
>QIFF01000004.1 GCA_003230635.1 bacterium
CGGGTGGCAGTGGTGGACGGAAAGGAAGGGCCGCTCTACGATACCATTATGAGAGGCACCCCTGCCTTCAGCCCGGACAGCCGGCGGGTGGCTTATGTAGCCTGGCGCGGGGACAAGCGGGTGGCAGTGGTGGACGGAAAGGAAGGGCCGCTATACGATACCATTATGAGAGGCACCCCTGTTTTCAGCCCGGACAGTAAGCGGGTGGCCTATGGCGCCCAGCGCCAGGGCAAGCAGCTAATGGTGGTGGATGGGCAAGAGGGCAAGCAGTACGACGGGATTGTGAAAAGCAAGACCATCTTCAGCCCGGACAGTAAAAGGGTGGCTTACGTCGCCCGACAGGGCAGTAAGCTGCTGCTGGTAGTAAACGGCAAAGAGGGAAAGAGATATGATGTCATAGGCGAAGGTGCCCCGATTTTTAGCCCGGATAGTAGAAAACTGGCCTATGTAGCCCTGCGGGGCAATAGCTGGGTGGTAGTGGTAAACGGGCGAGAGGGCAAGGGATACGATAGCATTATGAAAAGCGCGCCTGTCTTTAGCCCGGATAGTCAGCGGGTGGCCTACGCCGCCCAGCGGGGGGAAAAGTGGCTGGTGGTGGTGGATGGAAAAGAAGGCAAGGAATACGATATTATGGGGGCTAATCTTACCTTCAGCCCGGATAGTCAACACATCGCCTACGCCGCCCGGCGGGAGAGGAACTGGCTGGTAATAGTGGATGGCAAGGAAGGCAAAGAATACGACACCGTCGGCAGCCATCTTGTTTTCAGCCCGGACAGCAGCCAGCGGGTGGCCTACACCGCCCAGCGCAAGGGCAAGCAGTTGATGGTGGTGGATGGGCAGGAAGGTAAGCAATACGACAGCATTGGAGCAAACACCCTCACTTTCAGCCCGGACAGTAAGCGGGTCGCCTATGCCGCCCAGCGGGGCAAAAAGCAACTGGCGGTAGTGGACGGACAAGAGGGCAAACAATACGACGGCATTGTAAGCGGTACCCTGGCTTTCAGCCCAGACAGCCGGCACATCGCCTACGCCGCCGAGCAAGGCGATAAAACCTCAGTAGTCATGGACGGCCAAGAGGGCAAAGGATACGACGGCATTATCGGCGGAAAAGGAAACAAGCTCGTCTGGGACAGCCCCGACCAGCTTCATTACCTGGTGGGAAAAGGTGGTGCCATTTATTTGGTGGAGGAAAGATTGGAATAGTTGTCATTCCTGTGCAAACAGGAATCCATTCTTTTAGATAGTTACTTACCTGCCTAGATTCCTGCTTTCGCAGGAATGACATGCAAAAATCATTGGGCTTCATGCTCCTTTTATATTTCTTTATCCTGTCAATCCTGTCAAAAATTTATTTCTTAATGCGTTATCAAATACCGATACTGATTATAATTATCCAGCACAACGCCTAAACTCCTAGCATCTTCTTTGGCGACTTGCCGAATTTTTGCTTCCAGGCCTTGCTCACCTTCATCAGTAAAGTCTTTTGTCCCCAGCACCCACCAGTGGGATTTGTCGCTTTTTCTAAGCAAGGCTTGCAGGGCCGGCGGCAGTTTTTCTTCCTCAGGAAGCTGGAAGGCCAGCTCATCGGCAGCCTCTATGATTGGCCGCCAGAAATCCGGTTTTAGTTGCGGGTAGTCCAGGGAGATTTGTAAAATCAATCTCAGTTCCTGGGCGCTGTCGGCAAGCAATTTCCTGACTTGCTGCACCTGGTGCGGCAAATCGCCTTTATTAGGGCGGAGCGGAACGGAGACCAATTGCTCAAAATCGGCAGTCAGGTAAATCCCCCGCCAGTTGGCCTGCCAGACATTGCGTTCGTTAAAACTCACCAGTTCTTGAATTGCGTCGTGCACCGCCTCCGGGTATGCTGCGTTTAAGTGCAGGTAGGTGCCGATTTTATGTTCGGCAAGCTTGTTAATAAATTCTGCCAGTTCCTCTTCCTCGGCCAGTGAGGCGGCCGACAGGAGCACCCGCCCTACCCCCTTGGTCTGGCAGAAGAAGAGGAAGAAGTCGCGTTCTGCGGTGCTGCTCAGGAATGAGCTGTCTTGCACCAGAAGCGTGCGCAGGCAAAGCTTGCTGCTGACAAACTCCAGTTCTGAGGGCCCGGGGGGGAAGAAGGCGGCCGGCAGGGCTTTATTGTAGCCGGTCAGGTAGAGAATGTGGTAAAAAGCAATAAAGCGCTCCCAGTTTTTCCTGCTCAACTGGGCTTCGGCCTCCCAGAAGTCCTGCTCGGCCTGGATTAGCTGCCGGTAGTCAATCTTTCCGGTCGATGAGTATTGTCTGCGCCGTTTTATTTGCTGCCGTCTGGCCTGGGCTTCCTGCCTCTGCTTTTCCAGCAGTTGGTATTCCGCCTGCAAGCCCTTGGCTTTTTTATAGGCCACCTGAAGCTGGCCCTTCAGTTGGCGCTTGGCTAACTTGATTTCCGCCCCCCAGCTCTTTTTGCGGCTCAGGGCCTGCTGGCGGCGCAGGGAGGTTATTTGCCAATTATTCAGGGGGAAGGATATATTAAGCCCAAAGTAGCTGTCCTGTGCAGTGCCGTATTTGTGTTGCTGGCCCAAGGTATAGCCGGATACCAGTTGCAGATTCACATTGTCCCAGGAGGCCTTTTTAGCCAGTGAGTCTTCCTTCTCTTTGCGAGCCTTCAGGATTTGCAGGAGGGGATTGTTGCCAAAAGCAAGAGTGATCAAATTCGGCAATTTGGGCAGGGAGGGCAGGCCCAAAGAGGGTTGGGGCGCTAAAAGCAGCTCTTCTTCCTCCATTCCCAACAAGACGGCCAGGTCGGCTTTTTGTTCCAGGTAGTCGTCTTGCTGCCGGGCCATGTTTTGCCGCAACTGAAGCACTTTTTTCTCTGCCAGCAGGACATCACTCAGCAAGAGCCGCTTTTGCCGATATAGACGGCGGGTTTCCCGCAGGGTTTCTTTTAGGGCCAGGCTCCCTTTGCCATAGACCTGGGCAACCTGCTGAGCGCCCAGTGCCCGAAAGTATCTCTGGCGCAGGGCAAAGAGCACCTCATTTTTAGCCAGCTTCAGCTCGCCTTCCAGTTCCTCGGCTTTACTCTTTTTCTCCAACTTCTTGTAATATCGGCCAATAGAGCTTTTAATAATGGGATAATAAATCTCAACATTACTTATGGTGGCAGTATTCACTCGTGGTTTACCGGTGGTGGTGCGTCTGCTATGGTAAAGCGAGGCCCCCCCGGCGGTGGTGCGTCCAGAAGGATACACTGAGGAGCCAATGGCTATGCGGGGGGTGGAGAAAAGCTTGGCCTCCTCTTGCTCATAAAGGGCTGCCTTCAGGCGCTGAAAGGCCGCCTCCACCGATTGATTGCTCCCCCAGAGCATTTCCTCCAATTGGGCCAGGCTGAAGCCCTGCTGGGCGGAGGCGTTTCCGGGAAAGCAAAGGGCTAAAAACAAAATCGGGGCCGTTAGACGGCGGGCGAATTTTACCACCTTACCATCCTCTTCCGCACCTTGGGGGGGACATGGGGATCGCGCTGGGATCTGCGCCAGCAGATCTCTTGAGTATAGGCCCAGGCGCGGACAAAGCGCAGAAAGTAGGCACTAAAGAGGCCATAAAGCGGCAGGTAAAGAAATAAACTCAGGTCTTGTTTCTTGTAATCGGAAAATAACCAGGCTACAAGAAACTGCCCACTGTTGACTGCCAGATAAAACAGGTAGCTGGTCAGGAGGATAAAACCTGCCAGGTCAGGGTAATAAATGAGCAGCCAACCCAGATAAAAGATAAAGCTGTAGGCCATGATTACTTGCCAGAAGAGAATATCTATGGCTCCCAGGAAGCTGCGGGGCCGGAAACCGGGCTTAAAAGGGTTTAAAAAAGAGTTGTGCTTGCGCAGGTAATAGAAAACCAGGCTGCGCTCCCAGCGCAACTGCTGCTTGACGAAGGCTGAGATGGTAGCTGGAACTTTGGTCCAGCAGACCGCCTGGGGACTAAAGGCAACCCTGGCCCCCCACTTGCGCCCCTTGAGGGTTAAATCCACATCCTCGCCCGGGCCGGCATCCCAGCCACCGGTGGCTTCAACTAACTCCCGCCGATATATGCCGAAGGCTCCCGAGACAATCATGAGCATATCCAGGCGGGCAATGGTCATCCGCTCTGTGGAAACGATTATCAGATAGTAAGCGGCCTGAAGCCTGGTTAAGAGATTTTGCCGGGCGTTGCTGACGCGGATATTGCCGGAAACCGCCCCCACCCGGGGGTCGGCAAACCCCAGCAGGATGTTTAAGACCGCTTCCCTGTCAAAGACAGTGTCAGCATCAATGGTCAGGATGTAGTCCCCCCGGCTGTGGTACAAGCCCAGGTTAATTGCCGATGACTTGCCGCCGCGTAATTCATTGCGCAGATATTTGATTTTGCCCGCTTTACTCAGGGGCCGGCAAACCCCCCGGGTGTTGTCGCTAGAACCATCATCAACTACAATCAGCTCCAGATTAGGATAAGTTTGCCGGAGGAGGGAGTTAAGGGTGGCCAGGATGCTTTCGGCTTCGTTGTGGGCGGGGATAATAACCGATACCAGGGGGGGCTTTTCCAAAAGCCGTTGCTGGAAGTGCTCAACTTGAATTTTGCGCCGCCGGTTGAAAAATCGCTGAACAACCACCAACAAACCGGTGAGGATATGACGCGGGAGTTCCAGGTAGAAGAAATACCAATAGAAATTCCTGCCAGCTCAGGGATCTCATGAAGCTAAGACTGGTGTGCAGGTATGTTCCTAGTTCACTCATTGTCCAGCATCAGGTGTAGGGTGGGCTGCGCGCCCACCTTTTGAGGTTGGTGGGCATAGCCCACCCTACCGCCGGTCAGTTCTTGCAAAACCAACTCCCAATTCTGCTCGGGAAGAAGGGGGACGAACCAAGACTGCAAATTAATTCCCGGCCAGTCGGCAGTGATGTTTTTCTGAAGGCGGAGAATGGCCCGGCGAAGCTGTTTGGGTTTGGTGCCGATGGAAATGATGAGGATTTCTTCTCCCCCCAGCCAGGTAACCAAGTCAATGCTCCGCAGATTGTTCCGGAGATCGCCCATCAGCTTGCCCCAGAACTGGTATAGGCAGGCTTCCCCGCTCGTTTGGTCGGGGCAATTCTTTATCCTTAATTTAATCAGGTGCAGGGGGTGGGGGAAACGCTGGTTGATGTCTGTTTGAAGCTCCAGCAGTTTTTTGAAGAGTTCATAGTCCAGGAAACCTAATTGCTGGTAAAGAAAATCCTTGAGCCTGTCCGGGGAAACCAGACCGGTTTGGGCGGCTTGCCAGGCCGGGGAGGTGAGCTGGTATTCCCAAACGGTTTGCAGCCGGGCGTTGTCCGGGGGAAAGGCATTTCCACAGGACAGGCAGAGGCAATCTACCAAGGCCTCGCTAAACGATTGCCGGCAGGCGGGGCAGTGATGCCCGGATGAGGGTTGATCATAGTCAACCCCAAGGGTGCCAAGTAGTTGCCGGCATTTGGGGCAGACCAAGCTGCCGGCTTGTCGGAATTCTCTGCGGGGGGCAATATAACTACAGGCATAATGATGCAGGTTTTCTTCCAGGCAAATATTACTCTTCCGGCAAGCGGGACAGACCTCACGGAAATTGAGCTGGAAACGCCGGCATTGGGGACAGAGATGAATTTTATCATAGAACCGGCCCTCCAGCAGACTCATCTGGGAGAGTAACTCCAGTTGGGAAACTTCTTCCCCGGGTTGAGTTCCCAGGATAGCGCTCACTAAGGGGTATCCATAGCCCTGTGGGGCAGATGTGTCCCATTGCGGGGTCAGTTTTAAAATGCTCCGACTGCTTAAAAAACGCAATAAATTCAGCCAGCGTTCTTCTCGCTCGCCCAGGCCGCTGGGTGGGGAAGGAAACTGCCCAATCTTGTGGGTCAGAGGCAGTAGTTTGCTAAAACCCTGCTGAATTGCGGAATTGTCCACGGGAAAGGGCAAAACAAGGTCTATGAGTTGTTGAAATTCCCCCAGTCCGTCCTGCTCACAGGCGGCTATCAGCGGGGTAAGTGCGGTTTTGGGATGGCTGCGGATTTGCTTAACTGTTTGAAGGAAAAACCCCTTTTCCGGAGCAACAAGCAAGACCATCCCGCTTTCGGCAATATCTTGGTTGTCCACCCGGCAAGTCTGTTCCAGGGTAAACCCGGGCAGGGTTGGAGGAGAGAAAAAATCCGCACCCAGACCCTCTGGAACAATGACAATTGCCCGCTGGGCCGAAACCTGACCGCTGGATTCTATCAAGGGGCTGTTCCTCAGGGCAATCGCTTGAAAATTTTTATTGAGTCAGCACGGTTAGCAAATAATCATTGTTCCATCCGGCAAGCCTTCGTTTTGAGTTCATGCT
>QIFF01000223.1 GCA_003230635.1 bacterium
AAATCTAACCAGCAGAGGCTTTTGAAATGTTTTTTTGTCCTCTGCAAAGGGCCAGAAACAAGTCTATGCTTTTCTATATCGGATTTCGGGCTTAGTGTAATGCTTGACAGACTGTCCCCTGCGTAATACAATCTCTTACATAGGCAAGGGAGATGTCCAGTAGCATTACGGTGATGAAGATATATTCCGCAAATCAAAATAAGGTCAAATGAAAATTCTGGTTACCGGTGGCCTGGGGTTTATTGGCTCTAATTTTATCCGTTATTTGCTGGGCAGGTACCCCCACTACGAAGTCGTCAACCTGGATAAGATTACTTATGCTGGCAATCCCGCCAACCTGGCTGATTTGGCTGATAACCCCCGCTACCACCTGGTGCGCGGGGATATTGCCGACCCGCAGGCAGTAGATAGGGTTGTGGGGCAAGGCTGCGACGCCATAATAAACTTTGCCGCCGAGACCCATGTTGACCGCTCCATTGCTGACGCCGCCAGCTTTATCACCACCGATGTCTATGGCACTTATGTCCTGTTGGAGGCCAGCCGCAAGTATAAGCTCGGGCGCTTCATTCAGATTTCTACCGATGAGGTGTATGGAGAAGCGGAAGGTTCTCCCTGCCACGAAAATAGCCCCTTAAACCCCAAAAGCCCTTATGCCGCCAGCAAGGCGGGGGCGGACCGCCTGGCTTATTCTTACTGGGCTACCTACCAACTGCCGGTAATAATCACCCGCTGCAGCAATAACTACGGCCCCTTCCAGTATCCGGAAAAGATGATTTCTCTTTTTATCACCAACGCCCTGGAGGATAAGTCTTTGCCGGTTTACGGCGACGGCCAAAATACCCGGGACTGGATTTGTGTCCGGGAACATTGTGAGGCTATTGACTTGCTGCTTCACAGTTCCGGCCTGGAGGGGGAGGTTTTTAATATCGCTTCCGGCGCTGAATATAGCATCCTGGAAATTGCCCAGCGCATTCTTAAGACCCTGGGTAAATCCAGTGAAGAACTCATCACTATGGTCAAAGACCGCCCCGGGCATGTGCGCCGCCATGCCGTGGCTACAGAAAAAATCCGGCGCGCCTTGAACTGGAAGGCAACAGTTCCCTTTGAGCAGGGATTAGAACAAACAATCCACTGGTATCGGCAAAACCCTTCCTGGTGGCAGCCGATAAAAAGCGGCGCTTATCGTGAATACTACCGCAGGCATTATGGTTTTGAGTTATAGTCCTTAACCTACCATGCAACTGGGAAAATTAAATTTAGAAATAATTTCTGATGGCTATTTTGCCCTGGACGGCGGGGCTATGTTTGGAGTGGTGCCCAAGACCATCTGGGGCAAAGAGGTAAGCGCCGACCGTCAGAACCGCATCCTTTTGGGGCTGAACTGCCTGCTGATCCGGGATGGCAAGCAAAATATCTTAATTGACGCCGGCATTGGAAACAAATTCTCAGAAAAGCTAAAGCAGATCTATGCCGTTGACAAGCGCCAAAATTTGCTTGCTTCCCTGGCTCCTTTTTGCTCGCCCCAGGAAATTGATTATGTAATTTTCACCCACCTGCATCTTGACCACTGCGGGGGCAGCAGTTTTTATAATAATGACGGCCGACTGGAGTTGACCTTTCCCCGTGCCCGTTATGTGGTGCAAAAAACCGAGTGGGAAGCCGCCCTTGCCCCTGATGATAGAAGCCGCCCCAGTTATTTGCCGGAGAACATCCGGCCCTTGGCCGACTCAGGGCGGCTGAAGCTGGTGGAGGGGAATTATCAATTTAATGAAAATGTTGAGCTTATTCTCACCGCTGGTCACAGTCCCGGCCATCAGGTTGTCAAGATTGCTTCCAAGGGTCAAACTGCCTTCTTCGCTGGTGACCTCTTCCCTACCAGCCATCATATCAAACCCATCTACCTGCCGGCTTACGATTTAGACCCCCTGAGAACTATCCGTTACAAAAAGGAATTTCTGGAAGCCGCAGCCCGTGAGGGATGGCTGTTTGTTTGGGAGCACAACCCCAGGCGGGCCATGAGTAAGGTAACCGCCCTGGCGGAAGGGAAGTTTGAGTTTTTAAGGCTTAAGGGTGCCTTGAAAAATTAGAATTTTCGTTCAAGATCAAGGCATGCGAAGAATTTAACCGGAGGCATATGTTTGATATTCCGAGGATTAAATTTTGAGCATAACGCCGATAAATTTTGAGCATAACGCCGAGATTGGGCGAAAAGGCCATTTTTCAAGATACCCTTAACTCAAAACCCGGAAATCAAACTGCTAAAAACTAGTTGACGCTTTTGTTATATTAAGTTATACTGCACGTAATATTTATGTCTTTTATAGCATATAAGACCCTTGTGAGAGGAGAGGGACGTGGAAAGTAGCGATAGAGATATCAATCAGCAAATCAGCCGGTTGCTGACCGAGTTGCAAAGCAGTGACCAAGAAAGGCAGCTTCAGGCGGTTAGGCTTGCTGGAGAAGAGAAGATAGTCCAGGCGGTTCCTGGCTTAATAAAATTGCTTGAAAGTATCCTTGACCCCTACGACTCACTGCCGCGCCAATTGATGGAAAGCACCATCTGGGCCATGGGTGAAATCGGTGACCCGCAGTCCCTCCAATCTCTAATTCATACCCTAAACAACCCCTTTTACAAAATTCAGGCCAAGGCGGTTACCGCTCTGGGGCAAATGGAGGCGGAAGAAGCAGTAGAACCCCTCTGGCAAATCCTAGAGAGTGTATCCACTCCCCAGTTTGTCCAGCTTGCTGTGGTTGAAGCCCTGGGAAGAATAGCCAGCCAAGTGGCTGTAGCGCACCTGCAAGAACTGGCTGAGAGGCAGGAAATCCCCAAGGTGCTTCAGGAAAGGGCTTCACAGATGTTGCGCTCCATCCAGGGTTTTTGGTAAAAACGAAGGGATGAAACCACAGAGTGCACAGAGGAAAACAATTTCAAATATCAAAATCCAAAGTTCAAAAGATAGGACGCAGATTTTCGCAGATGAACGCTGATTTTTTCCTTTAAACTTTATTTAAATTTCTCTGTGTTCTCTGTGGTTAGATTTTTAGCGGGAGAGAAAAATGGTTACCAGCAGCAGGAAGAGAATGATGGAGACCAGAACAGTCAAGCCCAGCAGGGAGGTAATGTAGAGTTTACCGATCAGGGTAGTAACTACAACGGCCAGGAAGATAATAATCCAGCTGAGATAGCGGCTGACATCACCGCTGTGGATACTGCTCAAACGCTGGCAAAATCTATCAAACCAGTTCTCCTCCGGGTTGGCGGTAGGGTCAACGTTTCCAAAAAGCAGCTTATCCAGGCCAATATTATAGCTTAGTTTATCAAATTCGCTGAATCGCTTCCACCAGCGCGAGCTGTCAGGAACGGATTTCTGCGCACGTTGTTTGATTAAGGCTTGTACGTTCTTGTTGAAGATCATCTTATCAAAGGCTTCCCCGTATTTATCCTCCAATTGCTTTAACTCCTGCCAGACTTTTGCTTCCTCTTCACCGCCGCCATTGACAAGGGCCTTAATACCATGTCCAAAAATCGCCCTGTCAAAGGCTTTGTCATACTTCTCCTCCAACTGACTTAATTCCTGCCAGACCTGCCTTTCCGCAGTACTGAGGTCGCCTTCCTGCTTGAACACAGACCTCACCCCGTCACTGAAAATCATCTTGTCAACCAGTTCGTCATAGTGGCTGTCCAATTGCGTTAATTCCTGCCAGACCGGCCTTTCCGCAGTGCTGAGGTCACCTTCTGCCTTGAATACCGACCTCACCCCATCGCTGAAAATCACCTTGTCGACTAACCCGTCATATTGGCTGTCCAATACGCTAAATCCTTGCCAGGCTCCATTCGCCAGGGCGGCGCGTTCAACCACTGCCCGCATACTCTGGCTGTAGATGACACTATCTACCGCTTTGCTGAAGGCGCCTTCCAACTTACTGACAATACTCCACAACTCCGGCCCGGCCATTGTATTGACCACTACTTTGAAAACGCTGCGCCCGAAAATCAAGCCTTCCCAGAAGCGGTTGTAAAGCTCGTCCAATTTGGTGAAAACCACCCGGCAGGTGCACTTAAATGCATGAAAAATGTTGCGGTAATAATACACTACGGTCAAATAGTCCGGCACTGCGCTGTGAAACCAGCCGAACCTCAGGCCCAGGATAAAAATGGTTCCCCCGAAGATTACCGCATCCCCGCCCCCTAACAGATTATGCACCACCGCGCTGTCAGTGAGAAAGGCGAAGGTTTGCGGATTATACAAAATGGGAATGGTAGAGCGCAACCCCTCGGCTACATGAATGTTATAAATTATGTGGTAAGGATGAGAGGCGGGGTTAAAATTGAAGTAGGCCAGGGCCGGGCCAATGATCTGCTCCAGCATCCAGTTGGGGAAAAGCCCGATAAAGAGAATAGCGATTGAAACCAACCCCAGGGAAACCTTTATGGCGGTGGGGGCGGGTTGAATGTTTTCATACTTTTTAGGGCGCTTGCCGAAAAAGTCAAAGATCCAAAGCTTCATATTGGAGGCAAAGGTCCCCCCGGCGGTAATCATAAAGATAATCTCGGCAATGCGCAGCTTGAAGTCCGGCAGGCCGTTAGCGGCATAATGCGCCGAATGTTCATAAGCCTCTAAAATGGAATGGTGCAACAGCGTCTTGCTGGCAAAACCGTTAAAGCCCGGAATCCCGGCAATTCCGCAGGCGGCGATGAACATAGCTACGCAGGTGAAAGGCATATTGCGCCACAATCCCCCCAGCTTGTACATATCCAGTTCGTGGGTGCGGAAATATACCGCACCTACCGTCAAAAAGAGGCTGGCTTTGAACAGGGCGTGGTTGACGATATGATACAGCGACCCGGCCAGTCCCATTGCTCCGTCCGCCCCCAGGTAGGCGGCGCAGCCCAGTCCCATCACAATATAACCCATCTGGCTGACGCTGTGATAGGCCAACATGCGCTTGGAGTTGGCGGAAATCAGGGCATTGAGCACCCCCAGAAACATGGTGACAATCCCCACCCAGATTACGGCATAACCGATGTGCCGCGCCGTTACCCATTGCAAGGTAGCCCCCCACTCATGGGGGATGTAAAGCATATTGACCACCCGAAAAATGCCGTAGGCGCCGGCCTTGATCATGGCCCCGGAGAGCAGACAACTGGCCGGGGTGGGAGCCACCGGGTGGGCTGCGGGCAGCCAGGCGTGCTCAAAGAAAAGACCCGCCTTGCCGCCGAAGCCGATAATCATCAAGGCGGCTATGATATATTTCATCGCTCCGGGCACCAGGGCATCAATCTCCGGGCCCAGGGTACCTATGTTGATAGTTCCGGTATAGTGTTGCAGCAGGAATATCCCGGCTAAGAGGATCAAGGAGGTAGCGCTCCCCAGACGGAGATACATATTAGCCCCACGGATTGCTCCCGCATCCTCCTTGTGGGCAATCAAGGCATAGGGGAAGATTACCATTCCCTCAAAGAAGAAAAAGAGGGTCAGGAAATCGCCCGCCATCAGCACCCCCAGGTTCATGGCCAGGCTGGCCAGCACAAAATACTCGTAGCGGGTGCGTTTCTCCTCAATTTTCATGTAGGCCAGGGCGTGGATGGTGGATAACACCCACAGAAAGATTGTCACCCCCGCCACCAGCAGGGCAGCCGGGTCTACATTAAAGGTGGCGTCAAAGCCAAGAAAGAGTGGCAGGGAGAAGGAAATCCCCTTAAAAAACTGCCCGTGGATAGTCACCCCGGTAACCACAGGGGCAAACATGACAAAAATAAGACCAAAGCAGACCACGGTCGTGCCGACGCTGATAAAGCTTCTAATCCGCTGGGAGGAGCGAAAGACGGGGATTAGGAAGGACGTGACGAGGGGAAAGAAAATCAGAATCAGCGGCAGCCAGCCCTGCCAGCCGTCCTCAAGAGTCAAGGGACGGGATTCCACCACATGATGACCGCCTCCGTGACCGCCGCCATCCCCCTGATGCTCTCCCTGGGCTTTATGCCCCTCAGCAGCCGGGGCAGAATGACCGGCTTCAGAAGACGAATGCCCGCTGGAGGCAGCCGCCACCTGGGGCTGCCCATTCAGGTGCCTCATCTGGGGCAGAACCAGGAACGAAAATACTAAAATAGCGGCGCTGAACGCCAGGTATTTTTTGAACATAAATCGTGTTTCCTTAATTTTGTTGGGTTTCGTTCCTCAACCCAACCTACCAATGGCTTTTCAATCGTCAATCTTCAATCGAAAATCGTCAATTTAATGAGCTTCCCTTCCAATTATGCCGTAAATCGTCAGGCAGACCCCCAGGGCCATTTTATAGATAAACTTGATAAAGCCTAGACCGGGCGCTTCATGATACCCGTCTACGAACTGGCGGCTGGCAGCGTCAAAGTGGCGCAGAACCTCGGGGAACTGATCCAGGGTGTACATAACAATTACCACTAATACCAACAGGAAAGGCAGGGCCAAAGTCTCGTGTTTTGGTTTTCCCCGCTTACGAACCCAGAGGCAGTAAGAACAAACAATCAAAAAGGTAACGGCTAACAATGTCCAGTTCAGGTAATAGACATCGGGGGCGGCAACTCCGTGTCCTCCACCTTCAGCGCTTTGCTTTGCGCCGCTGCCGTGCTCACTGCCTGCCGCCGGGTGGGCCTTCGTAGCTTCCCCACCGTGTTCAGCCGGCGGGTGACTAGCCGTCTGCTCGCTGGCTTGTAATGGAGGTACTACACAGAGCAAGAACAAGGTTAGTAAGCAGAGTGTCAGCTTGGATTTGTTTTGAACTTTTGACATTTGG
>QIFF01000107.1 GCA_003230635.1 bacterium
ATTAGATATGAAGAGGGAATGACCATTCTGGATGCCATCTCAAGTGCAGGAGGATTTACCCCCTATGCCCGACCCAGTGGGACCAAAGTAGTTCGTCGGCGCAAAGACAAGGTGGAAGAAATCTTGATTGACATGGACGCAGTGAGGAACGGTGAGATAGATAAAAACATTCCTCTTGAGCCGGGAGACCTGATTTCTGTTCCTGCCAGTCTTTTTTAGCACTTCACGAACCTGGGTACAGTCGCTACTGGATTAGGGCAATATGAAAATATTTTATCTGGATAAACGTACTAAACGATTCCTGTTATGGTTTACAGTTCTCTTCTGGGGACTAGTCAACCTGACAGGGGCTCTTTGCTTTGCTCAGACAGGGCCACCGGTTATGCCGACCACTGTATCGGCGACAACCGTTGGTGGAGGTACTGGTGCGCAGAGGGGGCGCTGGCAAACCCAGCCTTCCCTGACCATCTATGAACAATATAGTGATAATGTAGATTTATTACACGAGAATCAAGTCTCGGCCTGGCGCACCCAACTGATTCCCTCTATCTCTTTTATCCGCCCCACTCCCCGCAGGCAACTGAAGCTTGACCTTAACCTTAAATTGGACTATCGTGACAAAGACGACGGTACAGAGGAAACCTTTTATTGGTACGACATGTATGGTTACCTGGGGCAGGAAATTTCTCCCCGCACATCTTACGAGATTGTTACCAGTTTTGACGTGGGTTATACAGAAAGCAGTGTTGAGAAACCCTTCGTTAATGTCTTTGGCGCCACAGACCGCTCAACGAGCTTTACCATAGGCCCTGCCATCCGCTACAAGCTCACCAGAACTACCCTGAGCAAGCTGGGTTATAAATACACACGCAGTGATTACACTGGGTCCGACGCACTGGATGCCAACGAACATAGCTTTGCCCTTTACTTGGAACAAAAGCTTGGTTCGCGGGTGATAGCGGATGTGGGCGGAATATATAATGTCAAAACCTTCTCTGATAATACGGGATATACTGATATAATGATTCCCTTTGGGGTCAGCCTGGACCTCATCTACACCCAGCTACGTCTGGGAGGGGTTTATTTGAACAGGAGTTTTGATGACCCGAGCAAGAGCACGGTAACCAGGCTGGGCTATCAACTCGGCTTTGGATTAGGTGGAAGCCTGCTCCGCTTAAAGGCTACCTCGGTAGAGCTTACTTATAAGACTAATTTCTATAATGATATTTTTGGCGAGCCCTATGAAAATCAGGAGTGGAGATTGGGGGTTTTTCATGCTTTTCGCAAAAATGACGTGTATTTTTATACTAGATATGGTAAAAACAGCTATATGCAAATATCTGACGAGATAACTTATTGGGGTGGCGGCGGGAGTTGGAAATACCGAATTAGCAACGTGTGGAGTGTAGAATGTCGCCTTGACTACGACACTTACAGCTATCAACCTGCGGGCAATGATTACAACATTACCAGAAGTACAGTTGAAACCTCGTATTATCTTTCTGATGTGTGGTTAAGCGGCTTTACCTATCGTCACACCGTAAGCACTGGTAATCAGGATGAGGCTAATTATGACGAGAACCTCTATGCTGTATTTTTGCGGGCTGTCTGGTAAACAAAGGACTGAGGGATGAGTAAAAAAACACTCAGCCCTCATAACTCAGCACTGGTATTTCAATTATGGAAGATGTCTTAGGCTTAACTAGTTATCTGCATGTTATTTTGCGGCGCAAGTGGCACTTTTTAGTGGCCTTCTTGACCGTGGTATCTTTGAGCTTTATCTTTACCTTTACCCTGCCCAAAATCTACAAGTCCCAGGCTAGCATAATGATAGAAAAGCGAGGCGGTGGTGTTGTCAAGGGAATTTTTGAACCGGCCCATATCAACTCCGCCAAGTTTGCCACTATGACGGCGGTCATTAAAAGCCAGAGCAAAATTGACAAGTTGATCAAAAAACTATCCCTGGATAAAAACCTCAAGGGGCCGCTGGAATATGAAAGCCTGGTGGGAAAAATCAGACGTAACCTATGGCTTGGTATGCGCGGCACCAACCTCCTTGCCATAAGCTATAGTGGGCGTGAACCTCGCACTTGCATGCAAATCGTCAATAGTGTATCCAACTTTTTCATAGAACAGGACATCGGGGCCATGTACGGTAGGCACTACGCTTCCCCTATGCTCAAAAAAATGCTGGATTACTATGAAAAACGGGTAAACAAAGCCCGCGGAGCGCTTACCAAGTTTAAAATCGAAAATAAGGGGCAAATGCCTGGTTCCCTGGACAAGAATTTTGCCCAGCTGGAAGCATCTCAAATCAGGTTGGCAGCCAAAGAACTGGCTATAAAAGAAACCTCAGCCAAAAAAGAAGAAATTGAAAAACACCTGCTGGGAGAAACAAAAGAACCCCTGTCCGCCCTGGAGCAAGAAACCCTGACCCCGGAAGAACAAAAGCTAAAAAAAATCAACCAACAGCTGGAAAACATGTTGACAACCTACACAGAAAAACACCCCGTGGTAATTAAACTCAAAAACCAAATTGAAATTCAGAAAAAAAAGGTTCTGGAATCCTACCTGCAAAACAGGGTTACCCAGGATGCAGAGGATGCAGCCAATCTGCAAAATCCATTACTCAGTCCCCGTCGTTTAAAACTGCGTAAGTTATTAAAACAAACCAAAACAGACTTGGCTTCTCTGCAAAAAGAGCAGGAAAACCTTAAGGAACAAATTCTCAACTATGATGAAAAGGTCAAAAATGCACCCCTGAAAGAGCAAGAATATGCAGCTTTGCAGCGAGAACTTAAGGTAAATCAAAACATCTATAACTCCCTGCTGTCCAAATTGGAGGATTCACGCCTGGCCAAGGAAATAGACCTGATGGGGCAAGACATCCGTTTTACGGTAATAGAGCCAGCCCAATTGCCTCTAAGCCCGATTTCTCCCAAGATGAGCAAAAACCTGGTGGTGGGAACAATCCTGGGGCTGTTTTTAGGGATTTGCAGCGCCTTTTGGGCAGAGTATGTCGATCATTCCCTGCGCGACCCCAAGGAGCTGCAAAACCTTGTCCAAGTTCCCCTGCTGGCAACGATCCCCACGGTGTACACAGAGGGAGAAACGATCAAGCATAAACGCATGACAGTTATCTCCTTTGTGGCCGGAGGGGCATATCTAACCTTTTTGTTATTACTTATTGCCAGAGAGCTAATTATGACCTATACTCCAAGCTTACTGTATTTACAAACTTACAAAATTGTCTTCAAACGCTTTTGGCAAGCATTGGGGCTGGGGGTGGCAGGTTTAATCTTTATGAGCAGGACCAAACATGAGCAAGATTGAACAAGCCCTGGCCAAGGCGGCTGCCGAACGCAAGCGTGGTTACAGCAGCCCACAAAAACCTGAAGAGAAAAAAAAGTCCATCCGCAGGGCAGCGGCGGAGCTTACTCCGGAAATACTGCTGGGGATGGACCCACGCTTGATCGCCTTTTTTGGGAGGACCACGGCCGCAGCGGAACAGTACAAGCAATTGCGCACCAAACTCCTACGCGCCAAAAAACTCTATTCCCACAACGCCATTTTGATTACCAGCGCTTTGGCGGGAGAGGGCAAAACAACTACCGTAGCGAGTTTAGCCATTACTATTTCCCAGGGGTTGCAGGAAACAGTTCTTTTGATAGACGCCGACTTGCGCAAACCGGCGCTTCACAAAATTATGGGGATTGATCCACGCCATCCGGGATTGGCTGACTACCTGTCAGGAAAGGTAACCATAGAGGAAACGCTGGTCAAAACCAAGTTGCCTAAACTAACCGTTATTCCGGCGGGGACGATTCCCCCTAACCCTTCCGAGTTGGTTTCCTCGGAAAAAATGGTCAGCCTAATCAGCGAGGTCAAAAATCGCTACCATGACCGCATGGTGCTCTTTGATTCCCCACCGGTAGTTTCCCTAACTGACAGTATTGCCTTGGGACAAAAAGTAGACGCAGCAGTCCTGGTCATTTTTGCCGGCAGGACCCCCAGAGAAGCCGTGCTGGATGCGGTTCACTCCCTGAATGAGATCAATTTAATGGGTATTGTATTAAATCACTTTGACGCACTTCCCTTGTATTATGGCAAATACAGGATGAAACGCTATTATAGCTATGGTTATGGCTATGGTTATGGTTATGGCGGCAAAAAACCGGAGGAATAAAGGCAGGCACCTATTATGTACAACGCATTTTATAGCTTTCGGGAAAAACCATTCAGTCTGACTCCAGACCCTCATTTTTTGTACTTAAGCTCAGTACATAGAAAGGCCCTGGCCTACCTCAACTACGGCTTGGAGGACAGAAAGGGGTTCATTACCGTTACCGGTGAAATTGGAGCGGGGAAAACCACGCTCATCCGTGCCCTGTTGCGCCGTATAGATCCCAACACCACCGTAGCCCGAATTATTAACACCACTGTTTCTTCTTTGCAATTGCTGAAAATGATTGTGCGCGATTTTGGAATTGAGGGCACTTCCCTGCCCAAAGAAGACATCCTGGAAAACCTTAACGAGTTCCTCCTGGAAGAATATTCCCTGGGACATAATGCCGTGATTATTATTGATGAAGCCCAAAACCTGGGGATTTCCACCCTGGAAGAAATCCGCCTGC
>QIFF01000054.1 GCA_003230635.1 bacterium
TGGCCGCCGGCACCACAATATGCTTTGGGTACTGCCAGCCCAACTGCTCCACCACTTCAAAGGCATAGCTCTTGGAACCCTCGGCGTAAAAGGGACGCAGGTTGATGTTGACAAAGGCCCAGTTGTACCGGGCGGCAACCTCGGAGCACAAGCGATTGACCTCATCGTAATTGCCCTCTACCGCCACCAGGTGGGGGGCATAAACCAGGGAACCTACCACCTTGCCCAGCTCCAGGTCGGCGGGGATGAAGATATAAGCCTTGAGATCGGCGCGGGCGGCGTGGGCGGAAACCGCATTGCCTAAATTGCCGGTAGAGGCGCAGGCCACGGTGTCAAAGCCAAACTCCCTGGCCTTGGACAGGGCTACCGCCACCACCCGATCCTTGAAAGAAAAGGTAGGGTGGCAGACCGAATCGTCCTTGATATAGAGAGCCTTGACCCCCAAAATCTCGGCCAGACGGCGGGCGCGCACCAGCGGGGTAAAGCCGGAATACAGGCCAACCGTAGGCTCCCCGTCAATGGGCAGCAACTCCCGGTAGCGCCAGAGGCTCTTGCAGCGGGCGGCGATCACCTCTTTACTCAACTGCCCGCCAATCGCCTTATAGTCATAAACCACCTCCAGCGGCCCGAAACAGAACTCGCAAACATAAATCGGGGCCTTCTCGTACTCCCGCTTACACTCACGGCAGCGCAGCCCCTTTACGTAAGACACTAATAAATCTCCCGCCTTTCATTTTCTTATCTTTTTGAAGCCTCCAGGATGGTAATCCCGATTAAAACCCAAACCTTTCTTCTGTATCCCGCTTTGCCTGATCCGCTTGGGCACTAAACTCCCTCATCATTGCCACATTAGCTTGTGTCTGCATCGCTTCCACCCCATAGCTTCTTAGAATTCCTTGCAAATAGGGGCTGGATTGACCATAAAATATCTCCAACAAATCATTCTGGTTCATGCCCCTAGTGGAAGACCCACACCGGATCAAAAGTTGCCCTTCCCGTAACTTACCAAAATTCTTCGCTATGATATGAGGACGTCTGCAACTGGGAGGTATGTGGATAACACCAACCACCTTAGCTCCATGACATACCTCATAGTACAGGAACTGAACGGGCGGGGCCACTTTATTGGCAAGCATCTGCTGAAAAGATGCATCATCATGGCTCTTACTTATGTCCACGATAGGGTCAGGGCGTTGAGGATTGACTCCATAAAACACGAATCCAGGGGAAGTTGTAGTCGCATTTGCAACTGCAACGATATCCTTTACCAATTCACCCTTCTTCTCATCAGTTCCCAATGAGAGGTCTTGCTTCCAATCAAATATGCACTGTTCGGGGGCATTTTTGAGGACTTCCACGATTTCATCAATTGTAAGCTTTTGGATCATAGCTAAAAGTTCTCCTGCTTTTGATTTCAGGCGTGCTGTGCAAACCTAATGTTACTCAAAACTCCCCCTTATCAATAACCAATCCCTCTTTCAGGGCGTTATTTATCACTGAAGAGTGTTGTTTGACCTGCTGGAATTCTTGCGGGGTGTAGCAGATGGCGTCCAGGTGACGCTTGGGTCTTAGTTTTTTTAGCACCAGACCCATACGGTTGACAAAACTAACCTGGCGGAAGTAGTCGGAAACAATAATCATGTCTATATCGCTGCTTTCCCTTTGCTGGCCGGTTACCCGGGAACCAAAAACAATAACAGTTTCCGGCTTAAATTCCATCCGAAGCTGAGGCAGTGCTTTTTCAAGAAATTTCTTTAAAACAATATCTCTGATTTGCATCATTATTCCTACTCATTCTGCCCAGCACACGGGGCTAAAGCCCCTACTCCAAAAATCTGCGTCTATCTGCGTCCCCTTATGTTCTTTTCCAACGACTATCTGCACACCAACACCAGCAGGGTTCCCAGCCCAACCGCCAGGCAGTAGTAGGCGAAGTAAGAAAGTCGTTTTTGGCGCACCAGGCGCATCAGCACATCAATTGTCAGGTAGCTTACTATCAGGGCGGTCAGGGTACCTGCCAGCAAAACCCCAAAATTACCCGGCATCCGGCACAATTCTAATAGATGCCGCGCCTCCAGCAGGCTTGCCCCCAGCACCGCCGGTATCATTAATAAAAAGGAATAGCGGGCGGCCAGGTTGCGATCCAGCTTGCAATAAATCCCCACCGCAATCGTGCTGCCCGAACGCGAAATCCCCGGGATAATCGCCAGTCCCTGAACCGTCCCGATTAGCAGGGCCTCGCGCCAGCCCATCTGCTCCAGGCTGCGCTGTGCCTTCGGAATCCGGTCGGCGCTCCAGAGCAGGGCGGCGGTAATCAGCAGCATTGCAGCGGCCAACCCCGGCCGCTCAAATAAAAGCGTAAATTGTTTTTTAAAGGCCAGGCCAATCACTGCGGTGGGCACTGAAGCCAGCACTATTAACCAGGCCAGCTTGCGCCCCACAACAGCTTCCGGCCCGGATTGGCCGGCCCCCGGCAGCAAGCTGCCGATGATACTCTTCAATTCCCGGCGGAAGTAAATACAGGCTGCCCCGACTGTTCCCAAATGCAATAACAGATCAAACAAGAGGCCGGGCTGCTGAAAGCCGGGCAGAAAGTGCTGCACAATTACCAGATGCCCGGAACTGCTGACGGGTAAAAATTCAGTCAGCCCCTGCACCAATCCCAGCAAGACAGCTTCTAATAAGGACAACCCTTGCCTCCCACAAGCTTACCCTCCCCAGGAAATAACCTAATATTCATACCACTTTTCTGGCGTTAATACAACTTAAAAATGCTTGAAAATCCCTTTTTTACTTATGCTGCTCACAGTACTGGACGGGTTCGCTGCCCTGGCGGAAAGCTTCCTTTATAACCCGCTCGCAGCGAGGGGTAGCCAACAGCCCTGTATCAGCATCTATCTCCACAAAGACTATCCCTTCTGGGGTGCTAAACTCTTGAGCGGGGTAATGTTCCACCACTTCCTGCATAAACTTAACCCAGATGGGGGCTGCGGCCCGCGAGCCGGTTTCCATCTCACCCAGACATTCTCTTCGGTCGTATCCCACCCAAACCCCGGCCGCCACCTGAGGAATGTAGCCCAAAAACCAGGCGTCCTTATAGTCGTCGGTGGTACCGGTTTTGCCGGCCACCGGCCGCCCCAGGGCCTTGGCCCGCCAGCCGGTGCCTTCCTGCACCACCCCTTGCAGCAGGGAGGTAACCAGGTAAGCGCTTTGGGCCGAGAGCGCCCGCTGGGTGGCGGGAACGGCCTCTTCCAGCAGCTTGCCACCGCTGTCGGTTATATAGCGGATATAGGTAGACTCTACCCGCACCCCCTGGTTGGCCAGGACGCTGTAAGTCCCCGTCAATTCCCAGAGCGAAACCTCGGAAGTGCCCAGCGCCAGCGATAAATAAGGATGCAGACGGCTGGAAATCCCCAGGCGGCGGGCGTAATTAATCACATTTTCGATACCTAAATGTTCCAGCAGTTTTATGCTGACCACGTTGCGCGAGTCCTGGAGCGCCCTGCGCAGGGTAATCGGCCCCAGAAATTCCTTATCAAAATTCTCCGGGCGCCACTCCTCCCCGCTAATCTCCTCTACTACAACAACTTCATCTTTAACAATGGTAGCCGGGGTAAACCTGGTGTCCAGGGCAGCGGTATAAATAATCGGCTTGAAAGCCGAGCCGGGCTGGCGCTTGGCCTGAAAGGCGCGATTGAACTTGCTGTGCTCAAAATCAGAACCGCCCACCAGGGCCAAAACATTACCGCTGTTCGGCTCCAGGGCCAGTAGTGCGGCTTCCGGCAGCATGGCTCCCGGCTTCAGCTTCTGCCTTTGCTTCAATTCCTCCAGGCCCTCTGCCACCGCCTGCTCGGCCGCCTCTTGCAAAGCCGGATTGAGAGTGGTATAGACCTTCAGCCCCTGGCGATAGAGCATATTAACCCCGTACTTCATTTCCAGATAGCGGCGCACCATCTCCCTGAAGTGAGGGGCAATCCGGCCGGAATGTTCCCGCTGACGCAAATTCAAAGGCGCCCGGCGGGTAAGCTCAAATTCCTGCTTAGTAATTAATCCCTCCTGCAACATGCGCCGCAGCACATGCCTGCGGCGATTAAGCGCTTTTTTGGGATGGTTGAGGGGTGAGTAGCCCTCAGGGGATTTGGGCAGACCGGCAATCAGCGCCAGCTGGGCTAAGTCCAACTCACCGGCGCCTTTACTAAAATAGGTGCGGGCGGCGGACTCCAGGCCGTAGCTGCCGGCACCCAAGTAAATTTGATTGCAGTACATGGCCAGGATTTCGTTTTTGGTGTATTTCTTTTCAATCTGCAGGGCCAGCAGGGCTTCCTTCAGTTTGCGGGTGAGGGTTCTCTCCGGGGTCAGAAAGAGCACCTTAGCCAACTGCTGGGTCAGGGTGCTGCCACCCTGCACAATCCGCCGCGCCTTCACGTCCGCCCACAGGGCGCGGGCAATCCCTTTAAAATTAAGCCCCCAGTGGTCGTAAAAAGCCGTATCTTCCACCGCCAGCAGTGCCCGAATAAAACGGGGAGGGATCTTCTCAAAGGGCAAAACGACCCTTTTTTCCTGAAAAAACTCCGCCAGCACCTGGTCATCGTGCGCATAGACAGTGGTAACCAGGCC
>QIFF01000307.1 GCA_003230635.1 bacterium
GATTGACTCTCTGCAGGTCTGTGCGCATATGAACCGGCAATCCCTCGGCCAGGTTTACCTCAAAGCTTAACTTCTTTTTCTGAATAAGAGGAGCAAAAGTTTGCTTGATGGACTTGGAAAGGTCGGCCAGAGGCACATCTTCTATCTCCAGTGTCATCTTACCGGCTTCCACCTTGGAAAGATCCAATATATCATTGATTAGGGCTAAAAGATCATATCCTGAGGAATGAACGGTGTGAGCATATTCCACCTGTTTTTCCGTTAAATTGCCGTCTTTGTTATCTGCCAGGTGTTTGGAGAGAATCAGCAGGCTGTTTAAAGGAGTGCGCAACTCGTGCGACATATTGGCCAGGAATTCCGATTTGTACTTGCTGGATAACTCCAACTCCTGTGCCTTTTCTTCAATCAGCCTTTGGGCCTTTTGCAGGTCTGTATTCTTCTGTTGTATATCTTTTTTCTGGTTTTCAAGGACCTCAGAACGCTCTTCCAGTTCCTCGTTGGTTGTCTGTAGTTCCTCTTGCTGGGTCTGCAGCTTTGCTTCCGACTCTCTCAAGGCTTGAGTTTGTTCCTCCAGTTCCTCATTGGACGTCTTCAACTCCTCTTGCTGCACCTGTAACTCTTCCGCCTGGGCCTGAGTCTCTTCAAGTAATTCCATCGTGCGGAACCTGGACTGGGCGGCATTAAAGGCTATGGCAACCCGTTCGGCAAGCAGATTCAGCAGCTCTATCTGAAGATCAGTGAATTGAGTGAATGAACCAAGCTCTATAACCCCTTTTACCTTGCCGGCAAATATAAACGGCGTCACCAGAATATTGTGAGGGGCCGCCTCGCCCAAACCCGAATTAATCTTGATGTAATCATCGGGAACATTGGTGATTAGAATGCTTTGCTTCTCCAGGGCAGCCTGCCCTACCAAACTTTCACCGAATTTGAATTGGTTGGAAAGCTTTTTGCGTTTTGTATAGGCATAGCTCCCCGCCAGTTTCAAGGTGTTCTCTTCATCAGCCAGATAAATCGCCCCCACCTGGATATTCAAATAAGAGGCCAGGGCATTGATTGTGTTTCGGCTCAACTCTACAATATTCTGTTCACCCCGCATCTTGTTGCTCAATTCCACCTGGCCTGTCTTTAGCCAATCCTGTTTTTCTCTTTCCAGGGCGGTCTTTTTCAGGTCTTCAGCTGTTTTTGTGAGGGATTTGTTAAGTTCTTTTTGTGCTTCTTCCGCTTGCTCGCGCTCGGTCATATGCAAAATCATTGGGCGGAATATAGCAAGGTAAAGCGCTGGGAAAATCATTATCAGCAAAAAGATGGAATCTAACAAGGCTTCAAGCCAGAAGGGCAGATCAGGAAGCAAATGGAGGAAAACCATCGCAAGTATCTCGGCAATAAATATTGAAATCGCCAAGATGACTAGAAAGTAAAGCGGTGAGCGCCGGGCGGTCGTCTTAGTAACCAACCCTTCTTCTATAGGTCGCTGCACCGCTTCTTTTATAGATTTATTTAAATCGCTCATGCTCGCCCCCCCTATGCCTGTTTGCCTACCTGGGCCGCAGACAGGTGCCGACTCTTGAGAAAAATTACAGGCAAGATACAACCATCGCCCTGAACTTGCAAAAACCATTCCCTTAACAAGGTGGGGGCTTAACCACACCTTCTTAAATACTGATTTCCATCAGCGCAGCAATCGGTGTTTGTTCTTGACAGCAAGCATGCGGTGAGATATGTATTCCAGGAGCGTTTAGGAGAGTGTTGTTTTAGCCAATTTGAAATTAGCCCCTTATTTCTATCCTCTCCGGGGGAAATTGGCACTGGACAATGACCGGGAGACTATTCCTTTTTATTCGGGTCGCTATTCCTTATTTATCGCTGGCAGCCAATTCTGCTTAACAAGTTTTGAAATTCACAAGTTTTGAAATTCATTGACAAAACGCACCATAACTTGCTAAGCTTTAATTTGGGTAAGATACAGAAAAATTAGGAAGAGAGAGCAAAAGAGTTTATTCTATTTCCCTTCTACAGCGGGGCAAAACCTATGGATAACATCGGGTGGTATAATACCAAGTCTCATCACACTATGTTGAAGATACTGCTAGCCAAGCCAATCTTATGTATTGGAGACAAAAATGTCTTTTAATGAAAATGGTTTCTTAGACAACGATACAGCAAATATGGCCGCAAAAATTTCTAAACAAGCCAAGAATGGTTTTGAAGTTATTTATGACATCAATAGATTTGCTGAAAAGATAAAAGTTAGATTTAAAATTAACAATCGAAATGGACAGCAAGTAATAGTAGCTTGTCTTTTTATTAGGATATTAGAGGGGTTTCAATCAGCTATTATATTAGATTGTTATGGCCTTGCACATGATACCAAGATATTAATTAGGGCTGTTTTAGAGACTCTGATTCTTTTAAAGAATTGTTGTGAAGATGAGGAGTTTGTTGTCCAATATATCCAAACTGATGAGCAAGATCGGCTGACTTGGATGAATGTAGCACATAAGTACTCAGAAGATTTATTCCGCTTAGCAAGAGAATATGCTACTCAAGAGCGGAGATCTAAATTAAAAGAAAAAATTGCCAATGAAGACATCAAAAACTTGGGGGTGGAAGCCTTAGCTATAAAAGCCGGATTGCAGGATTGGTATAACACAATTTATCGTTATACTAGTCAAGCAGTTCATTCAACTCCCAGATCGTTAGAAAAGTATACAGTAGTAGGCGAAAATGACGAAATTTGCGGCTTTCGTCATGAACCAAACCATGATGATACAAAAATCCACCTATTTACCCTTGCAGACTTATTATTAATAAGCCTTGAATGTACATGTTCACTCTTTGGTGTAACGGAGGATTTTTACAAAGAGAATTTCTTGGAAAGATTACATGACTTGCAAGAGAAGCTTAATTATCGGTAAATGGGTGGATTACAGATTATACCTATCCAAACTGCGGTACTGAATGGCTTCGGCCAGGTGGCTGGGGTTGATGTTTTCAAGTCCCTCCAGGTCGGCAATGGTACGGGCTACCTTCAAAATGCGGGTATAGGCGCGGGCGCTCAGGTTTAATCTGGTCATGGCGGTCTGGAAGAGCTGATGCGATTCCGGGGTTAGCCGGCAATATTTCTTTATGGCTTTGGTGGGCATGTGGGCGTTGCAGTGGAATTTTTCCTGGCTGAAGCGTTCCTGCTGGAGCTTACGTGCCCGGTTGACCCGCCGCCGGATTTCCTGGGAGGCTTCGGTCGGAG
Source organism: bacterium (assembly GCA_003230635.1). The sequence goes on from QIFF01000307.1 coordinate 3,248, forward strand.
CCGACTGGGTCAACTCGTGGTAATGTATGGCCGGGACTTCAATGTGCAGGTCAATCCGATCCCATAAAGGGCCGGAGATGCGCCGCAGGTAGTTGTGAATCTGGCGGGGGGTGCAGCGGCATTCCTGCCGGGCGTCGGTGTAAAAGCCGCAGGGGCAGGGGTTCATGGCCGCAGCCAGGGTGAAGCGGGCGGGAAAGGTCAGGGAGGTGCTGGCGCGGGCGATATTGACTACCCCGTCCTCCAGCGGCTGGCGCATCACCTCCAGCACGTTGCGCTGAAACTCCGGGATTTCGTCCAGGAATAAGACCCCGTTGTGGGCCAGGCTTACCTCTCCCGGTTTGGGGAACTTTCCACCCCCAATCAGGCCGGCATAAGAAATGGTATGATGCGGGGAGCGGAAGGGACGAGTCGCTACCAGGGACTGTTCTGTTTTAAGTTCCCCGGCCACGCTGTGCACCTTGGTGGTTTCAATGGCCTCTTCCAGGCTCAAATCAGGCAGAATGCCGGGCAGGCGCTTGGCGAGCATGGTCTTGCCCGCCCCGGGAGGGCCGATCATAATCAGGTTATGCCCCCCGGCGGCGGCTACTTCCAGGGCGCGCTTGGCATGCTGCTGTCCCTTGACCTCGCTGAAGTCCAGGGGATAATCCCTTTGCTTTGCGAACTCTTCCGCCACATCAAATTCAACCGGAGCGAGATTGGTTTCCTGGTTGATAAAATGCACCGCCTCAGCCAGGGTTTGCAGGGGATAAACCGCCAGGCCTTGCACCACCGCCGCTTCCCGGGCGTTAGCCGCAGGCAGCAGCAGCCCTTCCATCTCGCTTTGGCGGGCGGCCAGGGCTACCGGCAGCACCCCCTTGATGGGCTTGACGTTTCCATCCAGGGAAAGCTCGCCCAGGATAATATACTCGGACAGGCGCTGCTGCTTAACAATGCCCATTGCGGCCAGAATTCCCAGCGCAATGGGCAGGTCAAAGATGGTGCCTTCCTTTTTGATGTCCGCCGGAGCCAGATTGACGGTAATCTTCTTGGCCGGGAATTCAAAGCCGCTGTTGGAAATGGCCGCCCTTACCCGGTCGCGGCTTTCCTTGACCGACTGATCGGGCAGTCCCACCGTGGCAAAATAAGGCAAACCCGGGGCAATATCCACCTCCACCTCCACCAGATAAGCCTCGGTGCCTAAGGGCGAACTGCTAAGGGCTTTAGCCAGCATGCTATTTTTGTCCCTTTGATTGTTGGGGTTTGTACTACTGCTAACTTCAGGGTGTCTTGAAAAATGAGAATTTTCGTTCAAGATCAAGGCATGCGAAAAATTTAACCGCAGGCATATGTTTGATATTCCGAGGATTAAATTTTGATGAGCATAACATAGATATTGGGCGAAAAGGCCATTTTTCAAGGTGCCCTTCAATTCAGCGTGAACATTTATAGCATCCATTCCCCCAAATTGCAAAGATTTTTTGGCTTGCCCCCTTCTGGTGGGGTGTGTTAATATAGTCTTCCAATTAGACAATTGTAGTTGCCCCATTCATGGGGCTGCCGTTGGTTAGGGGACTAGACAACCATAGCCTGATAAATCAGGCAACTACTAAAAATTTATCAACCGGAAAAGGAGTAAGTAAGCTATGGCTAGCAGTAAAGATAAAGAGTATGTATTGAAGATGGCCAAAGACCATGATGTGCGTTTTATCCGCTTCTGGTTCACGGATATCCTGGGATTTTTGAAGAGCTTTGCTATTACCCGCAACGAGCTAGAAGTGGCTCTGGAAGAGGGAATGGGCTTTGACGGCTCTTCAATTGAGGGTTTCTGCCGCATTGACGAAAGCGACATGATTGCCATGCCCGACCCCAACACCTTTTGCCTGCTGCCCTGGCGTCCCAAGGGGAGCAACGCCGTGGCCCGCATGTTTTGCGACATTACTACCCCGGACGGCAAGCCCTTTGTGGGCGACCCCCGCTACGTGTTGAAGCGCAACCTGAAACGGGCGGCCGATTTGGGTTATACCTTTTACGTCGGCCCGGAGCTGGAGTTCTTTTTCTTCAAAAGCGCTCACGGCAAGCCGGAAGTGCTGGACGAGGGCGGCTATTTTGACCTGACCCCGCTGGACGTGGCCTCGGATTTGCGGCGTGAGATCGTGTTGACTTTGGAAGAAATGGGAATCCCGGTGGAATACAGCCACCACGAGGTCGCCCCCAGCCAGCACGAGATTGACTTAAAATATACCGACGCCCTGACCATGGCCGACAACGCCATGACTTACCGCCTGGTGGCCAAAGAGGTTGCTATCAAACACGGCGGCTATGTTACCTTTATGCCCAAACCCCTGGGAGATGAGAACGGCTCGGGAATGCATACCCACCAATCACTTTTCCGCGGCGACAAGAACGCCTTCTTTGACGCCAAAGACCCTAATCACCTGTCCCAGGAAGGCAAGCACTATATTGCCGGTCTCATGAAGCACGCCCCGGAAATTACCTCTGTTTTAAATCAATGGGTTAACTCCTACAAGCGATTGGTGCCGGGCTACGAAGCCCCGGTTTATGTCTCCTGGGCGCAGCGCAACCGTTCCGACCTCATTCGCGTTCCCATGTATAAGCCAGGGAAGGAAAAGGCTACCCGGGCTGAATTGCGCTCGCCGGACCCGGCCTGTAATCCATATCTGACCTTTGCCGTAATGTTGGCCGCCGGCCTGGAAGGGATTGAGAAGAAATACCCCTTGCCCGATCCGGTGGAGAAGAATATTTATGAGATGAGCGCCCAGGAGCGTCAGGAATTGGGAATTATTACCCTGCCGGAAAGCCTGCATGAAGCCGTACTCCTTACCAGGAAAAGCGACTTGGTGCGCAAGACCCTGGGTGACCATGTTTTTGACAATTTTATTGAGAATAAGGTTATTGAATGGGATAACTACCGCTCCCAGGTCAGCAACTACGAGTTGGAGCGTTATTTGCCCCGGCTGTAGGAAGGGAATTAAAACCTCTTCTTCCGCACCTGAACTCCCAGACCCAGGGTCAGGGGCCAGGCGCTGTTTTTGAGGGAACGTACTTCGGCAATCAGGCTCTGCTGGCGGGGTTGGTGACGCTCTTGAAATTGCGGGGGCCGGTGGCGGGATAAAATTTGCTGATAATTCCCTGTTCCTGCTGTCCGTTGTCAAATAAGAGCTCCACCTTTTCCTGGGGGTGCCAATAGGACTCTTCCTCTTGCGGGAAATAGGCTTTGACAAATACGCTGGCCGGGTCGACAATACTCAACAGGGCTTCCCCCGGCATTACCACTTCCCCCGGCTTTTTAAAGACTTGATTGACAATCCCTGAAAGGGGAGAGGACAAGGTGCGTTCCTGGAGGGAGTGTTTGAGCAGCGCCAACTG
>QIFF01000034.1 GCA_003230635.1 bacterium
GAACTTATTTTCCTTGCCGATAAAGCCCCACTCCAGGCTGGCCGGCAGGATGTTGCCGGCCTCGTCAAAGGAAGCGACCACCGCGCTGTCCTCCTCGGGCAGACATTTATAGACCCCGGCGTTGCGGATCAGCAGTAAGCGCCCGGCGTTTCTAATCAATTCAAGCGCATCCCCGTAGCTGATATCCAGCAGCCCGATACTGACCTTGTAGCCCTGAGTGGTGCACCAACTGGCGGCGCTGTCAAAGGAATCCCCGTCCACCTCGTAGCTGATATTCAACCCGAAGTAATCATTCTCCAATATCGTGCGTAAAGCGGTAGCCGGGTTGTCACTCATCCCGCTGACCAGAAAGTTAAAGCGCAGAGAGGAGGAGATGCTGGCGGTCTTAACCAGATTGATCAGGCAGTAGGCAGTGTTGTTATAGCGGAAGGTCAGGGTCTGGCCGGGGTCATTTATGATTTCCACCGCATCAAAGGTGATATAGCCGTTATTGCTGGCCACTCCCACCTCCAGGGTGAATATCCACTTGCCGGCGTAAGGCAGGGAAGCGCTGTGGGTGGTACCCCCGCTGCCTGCCACCGATTCGCTCTCCTGGTGCGTGCCGCCGTCGCAGCCGCCATTCGGCACCTCATAGGTAACGAACTTCTCAAAGAACTGGCTGGCCGAAACCAGGGTGTATTCCTCTACCTGATCCTGTTCCTTGGCCTTGATTGTCCATCCCTGGGAAGAACCCCCGGCGGGAAAGGAATGCTGCAAGTAGAATTTGACCTCATCCCCGTCCCCCACCCCCATAATCTGGATGGCATAGCTTTCCACACTCTCAGCCTGATAGACCGAACCGCCGATGCGCTTCTTGCCCGAGTTGGCGATGTTGATGGTGCTGGCCTGGCCGCTGCCATAAAACTCAAACCAGGAGGTGTTATTGTCATCCCCCCGGCTGGCGGCGTAGTTGCTGAGCTTGTTGAATTCCTTGCCGTCCAGATAAAGCTGCTCCAGGGAAAGCGTCCCTTCCCCCAAACCGATGGTGGCTACCATGCGCTTATTGCCCTCACCCAGCAGGATGGCGGAAAGCACGTTCCCGTGCAGCAGCGCCTTGCCAAAAACCAGGGGAACGGGAACCTGGGTGGAAAGGGTGGTTTGGGCAAAACCGTCTACAATGGCCCGGCTGCCGGCGGCCTTGGCGGACAGACCTGTCCCGCTGCCCAAATCGGCGGGGAAGAGCATCATGCCGGCCATCATGCCGATGCCGCCGCCGATGGCCATCCCGGCCGGCCCGCCCAGGAAGGAACCCAGCACCATGCCGGTAACGGTTAAACCAATTCTTCCGTATTGACCCATTTTAATACCTCACCAGAAAGGGTATTTCTTCTGCCTGCTTGGGATTGACTTCCAACTGGCTATCCTCGTTGTAGCGCACCAGGGGCAGGTAATTGCTCAGGGCCGGCCAGACGCCCCGCCAGCGGTCATCCTGAATCAGCATGGGGGGGTAGCCGGCATAACAAACGTTGAAGCCGGCTGCCAGTAAGTCTTGCACCAGTTTAATAACCTCCTCTTCGGAGGGTGGATCCTCTTTGGGGAAAAGCCCTACCGTAATCAGCATTCTTTCTTTATAAGCGGCAAACCGGCTGATAAAATCATAAGCCGTTTGAATGCCGAAGCTGGAATAGCGGTAATAGAGCCAGACGAAGAACAGGTCGCAAATATCGGACTTGAGCAGTTCGGCATAGGGCGTTCCGTATCTATCGCAGGAGTAATCCAGGGTGTCCACACAGGTGCCGTATTTGCCTTCCTTTTTGGTATAAGAGCTCCAGACAGCGGCCCCAGGTTGGGCTACGGGAATGACGTTTTGCACCTGTACGTTGCAGCCCAGCAGTTTATTGTAACTGTGGGCGATTGTAGCCATATCGGTAAGCAGCTCCTTTATAAAATAGCTCTTGAATTCCCAGATTTCGCTGTCGTCCACCATTACGTAGCCGGTAGCACCATCCCGCGGCCAGTCTGAAGCGCTGGATAGGCCTTTGACATTAACCCGCCACCAGTTATAAAGCTCAAAATCCTTAGCACCGAAGCTGTGCTTATAGTATAAAAGCTCGGAGAGAATTACCCCGTCGCTGTCATAATTGGCGCACAGATACTCAATCCGGCGCTTGAGCAGATCGTAATGGGTGGGCATGCTCAAGCCCCAATAACTGGCGGGTTTACAGACGCTCCAAAAGGCGGGAATCACCAGGATGTAATGGTACTGGAAGTAATAGGTCTTGCTCTCCAGCACAATCGGGTCATAATAGCCGGCCTGGAAATCGTCCCAGGCACGGGAGGCTACGGTGTAGGCACCGCCGCTTTCCTGGTAATACCAGATGCGCAAATAGCTGGTTTCTCCCTTGTAGTCTATACTGGCGTGCTCCTGGTAGCGCTTGTCGTGCTCGTAGGCGAAGACGGAAATCTCCAACAGGTATCTATGCCGGTTGAGGTTGCGGGAAATCGCGGATTGGGAATAGCCCCGGCGCAGGATATTCCTGCTGGCGGTGAGGTAGTTTACCCCGCTGTCCCGCAGGCCCCCGCTCCAGTGCCACCAGGCCTCCATATCCCGGTCATAGAGCCAGTTCATACTGCCGGCGGCCAGGACAGCGTTGGTGGCGTTGGCCTCAAAAAAGCGCTGGCTGACCTGCTGAAGATAGTCAATCGGGTTGGCGGCGATGTTTTCCCCCCCATAGGCCAGCATGGGGGCTAAGTTGTAGTTTCTGGGCAGGGGGGAGAGCAATTCCTGGCGGGAGTTGGCATAAAGCGAATCCGCCAGGTCTTGCAGGTTCTGCGCCTCGGCATAAAGGGCCTCGCCGGATTTGTTGAGCAGGGGTTGATAAAGAAACAACCCCTCGGCCAGCTCGTTGGAGGGGTCGGAGAAGACATAAGTGGCATAAGTAGCCAACTGGGGGGGGCTGACGGTCAAGTCGGGGTATTCCTGAATCAGGCGGGCAAGGTCATGGTTGCTGCCGCCTACCACACAGGCAATGTCATCATCCGTGCGCTCGGCCACAGTATAATCCACATAGACCGTCTGGCGGTCATGGGCGATTGTCCAGCTATTGTAAGCCCACTGGATGCACCACTGCCCGAAGGCGTTTGTAGAAAGCGACCAATAGGCGGGGTTAACCGTTTCCTTCCTGGCATAGGTAATGCGCAGGCTGTCGGAGAGGGTGTAATTTGTCTGGGCGATATCCACCACGAGCTGGTTGTTATTGGCGGAAACAATCGTATAGCTCTCGTTCTGGGTGAGGTTTTGGACTGAAACCGGATAGAGGTAATTGCTGATGCCGCCGGCGTCGTAGCTGAGTTGATAGCCCTCATCCGTCCACTGGCCCCAGGAAGTGTCAAGGGTTTGCTGGTTGTCTATTTGATAGACCTCGTTGACACTGCTGATATTCTGAAAGGTCAGGGGCACGAATTCCCCATAGCCCTGCGGCCCCTGGACAACCACGACCGAAACCCGCTCCCCGGGGATGTTTGTCTCCACCTGATGGCTGGCCCCCTGCATGCCGCGCAGGGTAAAATCCCGCATGCGCATGCCTCCCGAGGGCAGGCCCATATTTTTAGTCAGTTTAGCCCCGGTCTCAATCTCGTTCTCCTCCCAGAGTACAATCCCGAAGCCGTCCAGCAGCCAGTCAACCGCCTGGCCGGTGACCCATTTAATGCCAATGGCCTTGATCTCATCCACCCCTTGAAGGGGATCATCCCCGGCGGGAACCTCCACCCCGAAGAAGGAATCACCCCAGAGATTAAACCTGCCCCAAGTTCCCTGGGGATAGCTATCGTTGTAGTCCACAAACATGTTAATATCCCCGGACTCCACCCAGGAATCGTCCGGCTTCTGAAAAATCAGGCGGAGGGCCCCGTCCTCAATGGAGGTGTTGTCCAGAGACAGCGCCATCAGCTTGACCCCCCTGCCGGCGGCAATCTTCACATTGGAAGCAAAGTTATAAATCAAGCGCAGGCCGTCGGGGTTGGAGCTTTGCAGCCGGGCGCAGTTGCGCAGGTTTGTATTGGCCAGGTAAGAGCCATCATAAGCGGTATAGCCGACCCCGCCCTTGAGGTATTTGAGCGCCGCATCGTGCACCTCCGAGGAGCCGGAAAGCTGTTCCAGGCTCAGGAACAGGTAACAATCCCCATAGCTGCTGGTGTCCTGCAGGGTGTAAGCGCCGTTGGCGGTAATGTCCAGGGTTTGCGCCTCATCCTCGCTCTCAAGCGCGCCGCGGGAGAGGCCGTACTTGACCCGCAGGGTGCCGGAGGACATATTCTGCACTGAGAGGGTCAAGGTGTGAATGCGATTGGCGGGGTAAGCGTTGTGCCGGGAGATGCGCAGTTTGTCCCCGGCGGCCAGGTTTAACTGGGCGTCGCTGATTACGCTGGGGCTGCCCGCTTCAACAACCCAGGCGGAATCAGTAAAGCCGGGCAGCAAGTTGGGATAAAGGCTGTTGCGGGCTAAAGAGAGGGTCAGCCCGGAATCCGCCGCCCAGCCGGAAAGGCTGTCAAAGCCCAGCATTCTCTCCTGAAAGGCATAGTGTTTGACCCCGCTGTTGT
>QIFF01000010.1 GCA_003230635.1 bacterium
TTCCGGCGCAAGGAGGGGGGAATGATTAGTTTGGCCATTGCCTTGCCCATTACCTCAGCGCGGGTGTAACCAAATATTTTCTCCGCCGCCGGGTTGAACTCAATGATCTTACCCTGATGATCTATGCTGATGATACAATCAAAGGCCGACACCAGAATGGCCCCTTTACGCGCCTCGCTCTTCCGCAGTTCGTCGGCCTGCTTTTCAATTAATTTCTTCTGTTGGTGGAGTTCAAGGAATACGTTAACTTTGCTTTTCAAAATCGCCGGCTCTATCGGTTTAAACAGATAATCCACCGCCCCTGCCTGGTAGCCTTTAAATACATATTTCTGCTCCTTGCTTATAGCGGTGACAAAGATTATAGGAATATGTTTGGTTTTTTCTTTCCCTCTTATCAGTTCAGCGGTTTCAAAACCGTCCATATCCGGCATCTGAACGTCAAGAATCACCAGCGCAAACTCATATTCTAAAAGCAGCCACAGGGCTTCTTTGCCGGAGGTGGCCTTAACAATGTTTAGCTCGGGACCCTCCAGAATAGTTTCCAGAGCCAGCAGGTTTCCCGGCCTGTCATCTACCAGAAGAATATTCTGTTTTTCAAGCTCAGCCATTGCTATCTTTCCCGCAAGATGTTGTAACTAAAACGGAACTAGGTCGGTTTCCCCCAGAAATATCCTTGGCCGTATTTCACTCCGAGCCGCTTTAACAGATCCAGGCTCTCCTGGGACTCAATCCCCTCCACCACGACCTGCGTCTTCAGTGCTCCTGCAACCTTCAATATCCGTTCAAAGGATTGCACTTTTAACGCATTCCGGGTAATGCCAACCACACATTTTTCGTCAATCTTTATAATATCGGGCTGTAAGAGCACCAGGCTTTCCAAAGAACTGTGGCCAAAACCAACATCATCTAGGGCAATTAAAATGCCGGCCTCTTTAAGCGCATTAACGGGTTTGAGGAGGTGCGATGGGTTGCCGATGATTTGCTGTTCGCTGATCTCAATGCAGTATGTCCCCTTGGGAATATCGGCCGGGAAATCCTCCAGCAGGTGCCGGACGGGGATGTCAATGAGGGTAGAAGGAAAGAGATTTACATGGTATCTGCTTTTCCGGGGGAGAGACAGGGTGGCGGCAATGCAGTTTTTGAAGCAGTGATGGTCTACCAAGGGTAGAATGTTGGCTTCCATACAGAAGCGAAAGAAATCGCCCGGCAGTTCAAATCCCGGGACAGACAATCGGCTCAAAAGTTCATATCCCACCTTGCGCCCATCGGCAAGACGGAAGATGGGGAGAGTTACCGTGTGAAATTGCTTTTTGCTCTGGAGTGCTTCAAGGATGTTGGATTGCGAGAGGCACTTTCCGTCCTTACATTGCTTGCATCCCCAGTCGGTGGAAACCCTGTTTTTCCCCTGTTGCTTGCTCCGGTGAAGCACACAATGCATCTGCGACAGTAACTCATCAACCGAGGGGGTCCCCTGGGAGACCTTAACAATGCCCACACTGGCCGTAGTTTTGGCAGTACCTGAGGGTGACGAGATGGTGGTATCGGATATCGCAAGGCGCATTCTTTCAGCGACTTGAAGCCCTTCGGCCAGTAGAGTTTGGGGCAAGAGGATTAAAAACTCATCTCCCCCGATTCGGGATACATGGTCCTTGGAGCGCAGGGAGGCTTCTAATTTGGCGGCTCTTTCTTTTAATACTATGTCTCCCACAGCATGGCCCAGCGTATCGTTGACCCGTTTGAAATTGTCAAGATCCGCCAGCACGGCGAGAAGCCCTCTTTTATCCTGCCGGGCCAGCTTCTGTAATTCCTTGGAAAGGACTTGTTGCAACCCCCGCCGATTGAGCAGTTCTGTGAGGGGGTCGGTAAGGGTTAGTTTCTCCAGGGAGTCGTTGCTTATTTTGAGTTGTACCGTCAAATCTTTCATCTCCCCTTCAGCCTGCTTGCGTTTGATGATCTCCTCTTGTAGAATCTTGTTTGCCGCCAAAAGTTCAACCGTGCGTTCCTTGACCTTTGCTTCCAGCCCGGCGTAGGATTCTTGCAGCGCCAGCTTGTTTTCGCGCAACACGTCAGATTGCCTTTCAATTAATTTTTTCTGTTTGTGAAGTTCGAGAAATACCTTGACTTTGCTTTTTAAAATCGTTGGTTCTATTGGTTTTAACAAATAATCCACCGCTCCTGCCTCATAACCTTTAAATACATGCTTTTGCTCTTTGCTTATGCCGGTAACAAAGATTATGGGAATATACTTGGTCTTTTCTCTTCCTCTGATTAGTTCAGCGGCTTCAAAACCGTCCATATCCGGCATCTGAACATCAAGCAGAATAAGGGCAAAATCATATTCTAATAGTAGCCATAACGCCTCCTTGCCGGAAGCGGCCTTAACCATGTTCAGGTTAGAGCCCTCCAGAAGGGTTTCCAAGGCAAGCAGGTTTTCCGACCTGTCATCTACCAGAAGAATATTCTGTTTTTCAGTCTCGGCCATTTTATTTCCCCTACAGCATTTGGGTGCCCACTTGCTATTACTCGCTGCTAATTGCTTTGGCCTGTGTTTTTATCTCGAGCTAATTTAACAAGAAATGGACCAATTTGTTCAAGAGGCAAAATATGCTCAACCTCCGTGGCCGCTATAGCCGCCCTGGGCATAAAGGCTGATTCGGCCGTTTCAGGATCCTGGACAATAGTAAGTCCGCCCCTTTCTTTTATTATTTTAAGCCCCTGGCTGCCGTCATTGTTTGCACCCGTTAAAATGATTCCAATAAGCCTTGAAAAATATACATCAGAAGCGGACTCGAACAACACATCAATTGAAGGTCGGGTATAATTTACTCTCTCCCCAACGCAGAAGGAAAATGTCCTGTTATCTTCTATCAACAGATGGTAATCAGGGGGGGCAATATAAACCAGGCCAGGCTTTATCTCTTCTTTTTCATCCGCCTCCTTTACGGTTAACTTACATCTCTCATTTAGAGTACGTGCCAGATAAGAACCTGAACTTGGGTGCAAATGCTGAACAATAATAACAGTGAGGGCAAAATTACCCGGCAAGCAGGGAAGAATCGTACTCAGAGCATTCATACCCCCGACAGAAATACCAATAACTATCGCCTCAAACTTTAGCTTCTTTTTCATTTTTTAACCGTAGTGCAGCCCTGAAGGGCTGCTCCCTGGCAGGGCTAAAGCCCTGCACTACTTCTTGCGATATATCCTCTGGCTTTTCACCACATCCTCAAAATTATCCGAGTGTTCTGAAAACCTGAGGCTCTCTTTTGCACCTAAGCAAAGAAATCCTCCTTCACACAGACTGTCCAGGAAAAGCTTAAAAACCCGATTCTGCAATTTTCTGTTGAAATATATAAGCACGTTTCGGCAGAAAATCAGATTCATCTCACCAAACTCCCAGTCCGTTACCAGGTTGTGGTCGGCAAACACGATATTTCCCTTCAAAGACTGATCCATTACTACTGCTTCATACTTGGCGGTATAATAATCTGCAAATGAATTAGTACCACCCGCTTTTTGATAGTTAGCTGTGTATTCCTTTATGTAAGCGAGGGGAAATACGCCCATTTTTGCTTTCTTTAGCACCACCTCATTAAAATCTGTGGCATAAATCTGGGTTCTATCATACAGTCCCGCTTCCTTCAGCAGAATGGCCATGGAATAAACCTCTTCACCGCTGGCACATCCGGCATGCCAGATTTTTATAAACGGATATTTTTTTAGGATGGGCAGCACCGTTTCTCTGACAGCCAGGTAAAATGACGGATCGCGAAACATCTCAGTTACATTTATAGAAAAATCAAGTAGTAAGGTTTCAAAAAAGGAGGTGTCGTAAAGAAGCTTATGCAGCATATCAGAAATATTTTTAAGGCCGGATCTATGCCATCTTTGCTTGATTCGCCGCTTTAAAGATGCCTTGGCATAGTTTCTAAAATCGTAACCATATTTCTGATAAATTGCTTCTATGAACAACTTGATTTCTATATCTTCGTTTTCCCGTTGCTCGGTGCTGGTTACTGATACTATTTCCATTGGGTCTCAACTCCCTTATACAGCCACACCCGCAGCAGCGACAGCAGTCTATCGCCATCGACCGGTTTCGCAATGTAATCATTAGCTCCCGCCTCAATACACTTGTTTCTATCGCCCTTCATGGCTTTCGCCGTAAGAGCAATAACCGGGAGGTCTTTAAATCTTTCCTGTTTCCTGATCTTTCTGGTTGCTTCATACCCATCCATTTGGGGCATCATGATATCCATCAATACCAGATCAATATCCGGATTTTTATTCAGGCATTCAAGGCCTTCTTTGCCGTTTTTTCCCACCAGTATTCTCATGCCCTTTTCCTCAAGTACACTTGAGAGGGCAAACACATTACGTACATCGTCATCCACCAAAAGGATTTTTTTGTCCTTCAGAAGGGCATCTTTGTCATGAATCATCCTAAGAATATTTTGCCGATCTTTGGGCAGGTTTGCTTCAACAAGGTGAAGAAATAATGCCACTTCGTCTAAAAGCCTCTCCGGGGATTTTACCTTTTTAATAGCGATGTCTTTCCCATACTCA
>QIFF01000181.1 GCA_003230635.1 bacterium
ATAGATGCTTGTAGTTTTCCATAGCCACTTAGGATAGCATTTTCCTTTCTGCTTTCCCAAGTGTTGCACTTCATTATTGAACTGGCGACAGGATTATTTAACTTCTTTTTATCTTGTCTATCCTCTATATCCAAGCAACAATAACCAATCATCTATGGCTGATTAAGGGAAATCTTTGTACTATATAGTGAGATTTGGGTAATGCCTGGTTTCAATTTAACCACAAAGCACACGAAAAATTTAAGAAAGACTATCTTGTGATTTTGAATTACTTTAGCTACTCTGGGTTAAAGCAATTTTTTGTTAGGATTAACAGGATGATTCGAAAATTCTTGTCTCTTTATCATGTTAATCCTGTATATCCCGTCTAATTCTTTAAAAAACCAATGCCAGAGTTACCAGAGGTAGAAAATATAGTCCGCGCCCTGCGGCCCCAGGTCATCGGGAAAGTTATTTGCCGGGTGGAGTTGTTTGACCTGCGCTTTCAGGAGAACAGCACCCCCTCTGTCTTGCGGGCCACTCTTGTCAGTCAAACGATTAGCCAAATTCAACGGCGGGGCAAGTTCATTATATTTATCCTGAGCAATGGCTGGCAATTGACCACCCACCTGCGCATGACCGGCAGGTATCTTTACTTTCCCCGGCAAGAAACACCCGACAAACACACCCGCCTGGTAATCTCTTTTGCTGACGGTTCTCAACTGCATTACCATGACCTGCGCGGCTTCGGGCGCTTGGCGCTTTACCCGCCTGGGGTTAAGATTGAGGCCCTGGAAAAATTGGGAGTGGAACCGCTGGGGCCTGACTTTACGCCTCAATATTTGCAGAAAAAAGTAGGGCAGCGCAACACTGCTATCAAGCAACTGCTGCTGAACCAGACGGTTATCGCCGGCATCGGCAATATATATGCGGCGGAAATCCTCTTTGCCGCCGCTGTTTCCCCCTTTAAACCGGCCAATCAGCTCAAACCAGCCGATTTTAAACGCCTGGTGCAAGCCACGCGGCAAATCCTCAGCAAAGCCATTCAGTGCCTGGGCACTACCTTCAGCGATTACCGCACCCCAGATGGAGAAAAGGGCAATTTCCAGGAATGTCTGCAAGTCTATGGCCGCAGCGGTCAGCCCTGCCCGCGCTGCAACACCCCGATCCAACGGGTAACCCAGGCCCAGCGCGGCACCTTCTTTTGTCCCCGCTGCCAGAAGTAATATGCTATAGTATTTACCTATTCATAGGGAGGGATGGTTATGACCGAAACCAAAGAAAACATCAGTCCGGCCGGGCTGAAACAGGCCATGGACAGCGGAGGGGCGATTGAGCTGGTTGACGTGAGGAATTTTGACGAGTTCCAGCAGAGGCGCTTGTCTTCTGCCCGTTTGATTCCACTGCCGCAACTGCCCCTGCGTTTTACGGAAATCGATACAGCTAAGAGCGTTTATGTGTTTTGCAAAGCCGGCACACGCAGCCGGCGGGCCTGCCATATCCTGCAAAAGCTGGGGATTACCGCGGCTTCCCTGGAGGGCGGTATTGATGCCTGGCAAAAGGCTGGCTACCCGCTAATTGAAGGCAAAAAGGGGCTTTCCGTAGAACGGCAGACCAGAATTGCCATCGGCTCCTTGGTCTTATTGGGCTTGCTAATCCCCAAATTCTTGTGGTGGCTGCCCTGGTTTGTCGGCGCTATGCTGATTTTTGCCGGCATAAGCGGCACCTGCCTGATGATGAGGTTCTTGGCTGCAATGCCCTGGAACAGGGAGGGGATTTAAGATGTCAAAAGAAAGCAAACCCTTATCTCAAATGTCCCCGCAAGAGATTATGCTCGCGGTCGGGGTAAAATACTCCCAGGTGGCCCTTGCTCCCGGGGGCAAGTTTGGTTTCCCGGTGGGAGCCAAGTTTGCCGAAAGCGTGGGCTATCCCCAGGAATTGCTGGAGCAGTTGCCGGAGGGCATGTATGAATCCTTTACCGGGGCGGGCAATCCCCAGGCTTATGTGGAATTGAAGGGGGGAGAAACCTTGTTGGACCTGGGCTGCGGGGCCGGTTTAGACCTTTACCTTTATGCCCAAAAAGTGGGGCTGACAGGCCGGCTTTACGGCCTGGATCTTTCCCCGGCCATGCTGGATAAGGCGCAAGCCAATCTTGTCCAAACGGGGGTTAAAAACTGCCGCTTTCTTTGCTGCCCGGCTGATAGTATCCCCCTGGAAGATAATGCGGTGGATGTAGTAACCAGCAACGGCATCTATAACCTTTCTCCGGACAAGGAGGCGGTGCTGCGAGAGGTGCTGCGGGTCTTGAAACCTGGCGGGCGGACGGTTTTCAGCGAAATCGTTTTGTCTGCTCCCCTGCCGGAGGAAATCAGAAAGAGCATTGATGATTGGTTCCGCTGCATCGGCGGGGCGTTGCCGGAGGACAAATTTCTTGAGTTAATGCGCAAAGTTGGCTTTAGGCAAGTAGAAGTATTGGCCAAAGCCAGAAACGCCCGCTGCGGCCATGCTTTGGCCACCTGCGCCAATATCAGGGGGTATAAAGCGTAAAATCCGGGCCTGCTCTTGACTTAAGCCGCGTCATATTGTAAATTATAGAAAGATATACCTGATTTTTGCTTGCTGGAAATGAAAATAAATCAGAGTTCAAGGGAGGATGTTTTCGATGAACAACAAGTTTATTTATTTCTTTGGCGGGGGGAGGGCCGAAGGTAAGGCCCAGATGAAGAATCTGTTGGGCGGCAAGGGCGCCAACCTGGCGGAGATGACCAACCTGGGCGTGCCCGTTCCGGCCGGATTTACCATCAGCACCGAAGTATGCACAAGTTATTATGAAAACAATAAACAATATCCCCCCAACCTCTGGGATGATGTTATGAGTAACCTGCGCCAAGTGGAAGATATCATGGGGCAAAAGTTTGGCGATGCCGACAATCCCCTGCTGGTTTCCGTACGCAGCGGGGCGCGCATTTCCATGCCCGGAATGATGGATACCGTGCTCAATCTGGGCTTGAATGATCAAACAGTTAAAGGCGTTGTCAAGCAGTCCGGCAATGAGCGCTTTGCTTATGACAGCTACCGCCGTTTTATCCAAATGTACGCCAATGTTGTGCTGGGGATAGATTCTTCTGACTTTGAAAAGATTTTAGAGGGCAAGAAAAAACAACTGGGGGTTAAGAATGACACCGAATTGGACGTTCAAGCCCTTCAAGAAGTAGTTAAGGGATATAAACAATTGGTTAAGGATAAGACCGGCAGCGATTTTCCAAACGATCCCCAGGAACAACTGGACAAGGCGATCGGGGCGGTCTTTGAGTCCTGGGATACCGAACGGGCAATATCTTACCGCAAAATCAAGAACATTCCAGACCACTGGGGAACCGCGGTCAACGTCCAATCCATGGTCTTCGGCAACCTGGGAGAGGACTCAGGCACCGGGGTAGCTTTTACCCGTGATCCTTCCACCGGCGAGAAATGCTTCTTCGGCGAATATCTGCTCAATGCCCAGGGAGAGGATGTGGTCGCAGGCATCCGTACCCCTCAACCCATCAACAAGGCCCAGAAGAAGGACAATGGAAGCGTCTCCCTGGAAGAGAAGATGCCCCGGGTTTATGAAGAGTTGGTGGACGTTTATCAGAGGCTGGAAAGGCATTACAGGGATATGCAGGACATTGAATTCACCATCCAGAAAGGGGAACTCTACCTCCTGCAAACCCGCACCGGCAAACGCACTGCGGCCTCGGCGGTCAAGATTGCGGTTGATATGGTCAAAGAGGGCCTTATTGACAAGGAAACCGCCATCCTGCGCCTGGAACCCGCTCAATTGGACCAGCTTTTGCACCCCATGGTTGACCCCAATGCTCAGGCCGAGGTAATTGCCAAGGGCCTGCCCGCTTCCCCCGGAGCAGCGGTAGGAGAGGTAGTATTTACCGCCGAGCATGCGGTAGAGAAAGCCGCCCAGGACAAGGCGGTTATTCTGGTGCGCTCCGAGACCTCACCCGAGGACATTGCCGGAATGCACGCCGCCCAGGGGATTCTCACCGCCCGTGGGGGAATGACCTCCCATGCGGCGGTAGTTGCCCGCGGAATGGGAAAATGCTGTGTGGCCGGCTGCGGAGCGATTTTGGTCAACGAAGCGGAGAAGAAATTCAGCGTGGGAGATTTGGTAATCAAGGAGGGGGACTATATCTCCCTCAACGGCAGCAGCGGCGAGGTAATTAAGGGCAAAGTGCCCCTGGTGCAGCCTGAATTAAGCGCTGATTTCAAAACCTTGATGGAATGGGTGGATAAAGTACGTACTTTAGGGGTGCGCACCAACGCCGATACCCCCCAGGACGCCGAAATCGCCCGCCAGTTCGGGGCCGAAGGCATCGGGCTGTGCCGCACCGAGCATATGTTCTTCGGGGAAGAGCGCCTGCCAATCGTGCGAAAAATGATTATGGCTAAAACCAAAGAGGAACGGGTAGCCGCATTGGAAAAACTCCTGCCCATGCAGCGCGAAGATTTTTATGGGATTTTCAAGGCTATGGCCGGGCTGCCGGTTACCATCCGCCTGCTGGATCCCCCGCTGCACGAATTCCTGCCCAACC
>QIFF01000148.1 GCA_003230635.1 bacterium
TTGGCCGCAGCGGGGATCTATCGGCAATTACTCATGGAGACGCTGGGAAACAAAGAGGACATAGGGCAGGTATATCTAAATTACGGGCTGGTCATGGAAGCCACAAACCAGCCGGCCAAGGCTGCCGCCCTCTATCAGCACCTCTGGTTTCATCACCCCACTGCCGATACCATTCCCCAGACCAAGGAACGGATGGTGGTGTTGGAGGAAAAGTATCACTGGGGACTCCCTCTGCAAAAGGAAAAATTCTTATGGCACCAAATCAAGGCCCTCCAGCGGGAGCGGAAATATGAACAGGCCCTGGAAGCAATTGAGAATTTCCTCAAAAAATTTCCCCAAAGCAAGCTGCTGCCTAAGATATATCTGACCAGGGGAAAAAACTATTTAAAAAGCGGCCAGCGCCGCCGTGCCGTGCCCAGTTTCAAGCAGGTATTTAAAAACTACCCCCAGAGCAGGCAGGCCCCAACCGCCCTTTATTATTCGGGCAAGGCTTGCTGGAACCTGGGCAATGACAAAAGAGCCATCCGGGAGCTAATCCTCTTACTCAATAAGTATCCCCATACCAAATGGGCGGATGAGGCCTTATACCTACTGGGCCGTATTCATGAAGGAAATAAATCCTACTCCCGGGCCTTAAAGACCTACCAGCGCCTGGTACGCAGCTACCCCCGCTCGGTCTGGGCGGATAAGGGTATCTGGCGCCTGGGCTGGATTCATTACCGTTTGGGCAAGTATCAGCTAGCGACGATTGCCTTCACCCCGGCAATCAAAAAACCGGCGCAATCCCCCTGGCGGGAGGCCTCCCTCTATTGGCAGGGGCGCTCCCTGGAGCACATGGGGCAGATCAAGAAAGCCGTTGGCAACTATCAGGAGTTGCTCCAGACAGCCCGATACACCTATTACGCCCAATTGGCCCAAGAGCGCCTGCCCCGCCTGAGCAAAAATTCCCCCGACTTCGGCTTTCCCAGGGGGGTCAAGCCCCTAGACTGGAAACCGTTCCCTCTCCCGGCAAAAACCTCTAAATTGCGTTTTCGCCTGGAACGGGTACAGGAATTGCTTGCCCTCGGCCTGGCAGAAGACCTAAGGCCCGAGCTGGATTTGCTGGCTAAAAGCCCCAATCGCCAGCTTGATTTTTGGGTTTATCTCAGCCATGCCTACCAGTTATCCGGGGATTACAAGAAGTCAATCCAAGTCCTATGGCGCTACCTGGAACTAAAGGCTTGGGGCGCTCAACAGTTGCCCCCCGAAGCATGGCCCCTCTTCTATCCCCGCTTCTTCCGGGAGGAGTTGGAAAGACAAGGCCGGCAGCAGCAACTGGACCCCTATCTGCTGGCGGCAATGATACGGCGGGAATCGGTTTTTGACCCCCAGGCCAAGTCCTTGGCCGGTGCCCTGGGACTGATGCAGATTATCCCCGGCACGGCCAGCAAAATTGCCCGCCAACTGGGGGAGCAAGGCTTCCAGCAAGAACAGCTCTATAACCCCAGCCTTAACCTGCGCTACGGAAGCTTCTATTTTGCCCAATTACGAAAGCGTTTTCAGGGCAAAATATTTCTGGCCCTGGCCGCTTACAATGCGGGGGAGAAAAATGCACGTCGCTGGTGGCGGGCAAAGGAAACAGAAGAATGGGAGGAGTTTGTGGAAAACATCCCCTTCTCTGAAACCCGCCACTACATCCGCCAGGTTATAAGTAATTACAACAATTACCTTTTGCTTTATAGGGCGTCCGAGTAATGCTTTCAAAATGAGTAGTGCAGGGCTTTAGCCCTGCCTTGTAGGGGCAGCCCTTGCGGCTGCCCGTAGTTGCCTGATTTATCAGGCCAGGATTGCCCCATGAATGGGGCAACTACAAGGGCGGGTGCAAGACCCGCCCCTACTACCCCTCAAAATTGCTTAATCTTTTCCCGAGACTTTCTCATCGCCAGTCTGCGCAGTTTCTTTACTCTCTCGGCAAGGTATTCAAGCTCGGGCTTGGTGATTTTATAATGCTTGCTGTATCGCGCCTCAACGTAGGCCTTTCTGAGAAGCTCAAAGAGGCGTTTTTCTTCACCCTCCTGGCGGGGGAAGATTTTAGCGAAATCCGGGTCAATTTTTTCCATCCGCTTGGTCAGCTTTTCCAGATCGTGCGTTTTTGGTTTATAGCTGGTGAGTACAAGGGAAACGGCGGCGAAGAGGGATTCGGTGGTCTGGTGAAGGAGGAAGGCGGCTAAATTCCAACTTTTTATAGAACAATAAAACTCATAACCTCGAAAAAAATCCTTCGCCTTCGGAAACCAAAGATTGAAATCTTCTTCTGCCAGTACCTTTTTCATTTCAGGAGTAAGTTTCTTTGCCCGGGCAAGCTGGAAGTGTTTTGAATCGTAAAGCAAGATGCCTTCTTTTTTGATGTCGGCGTAAAAGTACCTGCCGACTGAAAGTTTTTCGTTGACATGCTCAATAGCCTCGGCAATGAGGGTCAGCGGGGTACGAATATTACGCCTTATTTGGTTTTCAACCTTGTACCAGATTTTGACATCATCGGCGATTTTTTCCGAGCGCACAATCACCATGATATCAAAGTC
The DNA here is from genome assembly GCA_003230635.1 of bacterium. The sequence continues at coordinate 2,562 of QIFF01000148.1, forward strand.
GCTTTCGTAACTGGTGAAGTGGTCTTCCTTGTGATCATAGTGAAAATCGTAGTCCACAAAGTCTCCCCGGGCGTAACTTCCGAACAAAATAATCATCTCGACCCTTGTTGTGGCACGAATGATTCCAACAATACTTTCCAGTTCCCTGCGTTTGTGTTCGGGAAGATGATCTGTGATTGTTTTCATAATAGTCAATTACAAGTCAAGGGCAAACAGGATTGCCCTGCGTACTTGTTCCAATGTTTCTTCAGGAAGTGTTGTAATGAGTGAGCCAATTTTCCCTTTTGATACTGTTTGGATATGGTCCAAGTTGATGGCACAGTCTGCCTTCATGCCCTCGTGCCGGGAAAGAAAAACCTCGCTTGGAATGTCCCTGACAGTTGAACTAATTGGGGCAATAGTAACTTCTCCAAGATATTCAAGAATAGAATCTCGGGTCAGGATAAGAACGGGTCGCTTCTTGTCAGGGGATTTGAACTTGTACCATCTGATTTCTCCTCGGTTCATTTATCTCCCCAATCCTGTTCTCCCTCCCATATCCTGAACTCGTCTTTGTTCACTGGATAAATCTCGTATCCTTTCCTGTGCCGTTTCTCTAATCGGCTGACATTGAGATTGTCGATGGCTTTCCTAAGTGCTGTTCGCGTAAATGCAGACCTGGTCGTTTTGAGTTCCTTTACAATCTTGTCAACTTTCTCAATCAAGTCGTTATCTAAAGTCATTTGTACCGCTTTCATGAAAACTCCCTCCATTTTATGTGGATAACTATAGTTATTGTAACCCACATAACTTATGGCGTCAAGTAGCGGCCTGAGTTGCTTGGTTTTTTGGTTTTATATTATTGCAATAAGTAGCTAAATAATATATCGTATAAAGAACAAATGTCAATTGAAAGTTATAGGAGGCTGAAAAATGCCACTGGATTTGCTCATTAAGAATGCCAGGGTAATAGACGGCAGCGGCCGTCCGGCTTTTACCGCTGATGTGGGAATTGAGGATGAGCGAATTTGCGAAATCGGCGGGCTGGCGGATACTCCCGCCGCCAGGGTAATTGAGGCCGGGGGCAAGGTGCTCTGCCCCGGCTTTGTGGACATCCATTCGCATTCGGATTACCATCTGCTGCTTAATCCCCAGGCGGAGAGCAAGATCCGTCAGGGAGTTACCACTGAGGTGGGGGGTAACTGCGGATATTCCGCCGCCCCGGTCGGGGGTGAGCTGTTGAGGGAAAGGCAGCGGCAGTACAAAGAGAACTTCGGTCTTGAGTTGGGCTGGCAAAGCCTGGAGCAATATTTCCAACGCCTGGAAACGGCCAAAATCTCCGTGAATTACGCCGCCCTGGCGGGACACAATACCATTCGGGCCAGCGTCATGGGTTTGGAAAACCGCACCCCCAGCCCCCAGGAATTCAGCCGGATGGAGAGCCTGCTGACCCAGTCCATGCAGGAGGGGGCCTTCGGGCTGTCCAGCGGATTGGTCTATCCCCCGGCCTGCTACGCTCAAGCCGCGGAATTAAGCGCCTTAAGCCGGGTAGCAGCCCGCTACGGCGGCATTTTAAGCTGCCACATCCGCAGCGAGGGGCCTCAACTTTTGGAGTCCCTGGAAGAGGTAATCGGGGTGGCCGAAGTGGCTCAAATCCCCTTGCAGATTTCCCACCTGAAGGCTGCCGGCAGCCAAAACTGGGGCAAATTATCCCAGGCGCTGGCCCTGATTGAAGCAGCACGGGCTAAGGGGCTGGAGGTTAGCGCCGACCGCTATCCTTATCTGGCCTCCAACGCCGGTTTGCAAGCCCTGCTGCCCGATTGGGCCTTTGAGGGCGGGCTGGAAGCCCAGTTGCAGCGCTTGGCGGATGAGGCCACCCGCCGGCGCCTGGCAGAGGAAATCCTGGTCAACCATCCCCAAGAGGAATATTGGGACAAGGTCTTCATTTCCCAGCTAACCCTTCCGGAAAATCAGCACTGGGTAGGGCTGACGGTGGCCGAATGCGCCTGTATGCAAAATGCC
>QIFF01000200.1 GCA_003230635.1 bacterium
CTTGCTGCGCACTCTTTCCCGTTCTTCCCCCTGCACTACCCGATTGACTAAAACCCCACCGTGTGGTTTAATTGGCATTCAATATCTCCTTCAGCAAAGTTATTTTTTCTAGAATGAACAGGAGTAAGCTACCATTTCCCCGGGGGAAAGTCAAGAAAATTGGCTTCTTTCGTGCCAAATTGCAACTCTTTTCCGTAAGGCAGTTACCATCTATAAAATCACTTGACTTTTTGCCCGATAAATCAATATAATTTTGTGCCAAAGTTTAGCTTTACGAAACAAGCGGTTTTTACTGTATAAGGTATTATAAGGTATAAAAGATGTCCAAACGTGAACTAGCCGAAATCAAAGAGTGTATTCGGGGGGTTACCCAAAAGCTAATCAGGGAGTTGCGTGATGGTGAACATTTGACGCAAACCGAATTGGCCCAGCGGGTGGGCATTAACCGTTCCCTTATAAGCCAGTATGAGTCCGGCGACCGGGAGCCGTCTTTATTGTCCTTGGTGAAATTGGCTGATTATGCGCATGTTTCGGTGGACTATTTACTGGGACGGAAGGTGAATCCCAAATATGAACTGACTAAGGTGGAGGAACAGTTTGTCAAGGTATATCGCCGGGTGACACCGGGACAGGAGGTTACGGTAAGAAAGGAGAAAAGCACAGAAGAAAAACCAAGAGATAACCAGATTAAAGTTAAACAGGATGTTGAAATATAATCTTGGACCAACCCAATGATACCACTGCCACAAATTGACCTTAGCTGGACAATTGACTACTACATGGAAAGGATGTCCATCAAGTTGGCGGAGTTGTTTGGGGCATTTACCACCTTCTTTATCCTCCTGTTTCTTGTGATGGCCTTTTGCTCCTTTCTTCTTTGGCTGATTCTCCCCTATATTGAACTTCGCAAAACAAATCTCTTACAAAAGATTTACCATCAGTTGGTAGAAAGCAAGGATCTGTTGGCCTCGCTTGACAGGCGATTGTCTGAAAGAGAGGAAAAATCTGACGACTCTTTTGAAGATTGATTGAGAGGGAATATAAGTTATGACCAAGCTGGTACAAAAATTAGTTGTTTTGTCGGCGGTGGCTTTGTTAGGGATAGTAAGTTGTTCTGACATCATTATGGAGGAAGCGCCGCAAACGGGCAGAGGCTATATGAATAATCCTTTGGGAATGGGGCAAATTCACATTACCACTGAACCGGATGGAGCCAAAATTATGCTTGTCTCCATGGGCAGCAGACAGATGCAAACCTTTTATGCCCCGGCGGACATCAACTACATGATAACCCCGGCTATGCCCACGGTGCTTACCATCGCCAAAAAGGGTTACAAGCCTAAGACCATTCGCCTGGATGGCAAGAAAAAAGAGATGCACGTAACCCTGGATAAGGCACCCTTAATGCCAATGATAGATTTTGGAGGGGCAGGCCGCCAGGGCGGTCCTGGGAGGGGCAGACCGTCTGATATAGGAATTGGCGGGGCAATGGGCCCTGCTCAAGATATAGTGCCTAGGGATCAAGGAGGACAATAATCAAAGGAGAGGGAATGAGGGGGAAATTCTGCAGAAGGTTGATCTGTGTCTTATCCGTACTACTCGTTTGCCAACTTTTATTCTGGTTGTCCACCCCGTCAGCTTATCAAATTGAGGTGGAATATTATGATGCCCTTACCTTGGATACGGTAACCGCTGAGGGGATCTACAAGCGGGTCATCTTGTATCTTAACGCCTCACCTGCCGTGCTGAATAAAATCAGTTCCGTAACCTACCATCTGGATGGGGATTTTTATAAACCCCACCTTACCGTCAGATCACGGCAAAATGCTTTTCAATTAGAGCTTAATACCTTAACCCATATTCCGGTTACCGTTGATGTGCGCTTTAAGGATGGTAAAAGCACCCAGCTTAACCAGTACATCTTGCTGGGGACAAAAAAACGCCATCGTGACAAGAGCCATAACATCCATCTAGATCATACAATAATTAAGACTCCTGACAAGACCAAAGGGGAAACTGATTACGAAATTGATTTATTCCTGAAAGGCACAGATAAGGATCTGGCGCAATTGAAGTATATAGAATATCACTTTTCAAAACCCTTTCCCCAGCGGGTAGCCAAGGTCAGCTCCAACGTTCCCCAGTTTAAGTTCCAGCTCAAGACAACTCAGCAATTAGAGGTGCAAGGATACGCCTATTTCAAAGACGGCAGTGTGATGGAATTGATTCGCTTCCTTTATTTTAAGTATTATTAAATGGGAGGTGGACAGGTAGGGATTTCCCCATATTCCACCTACCACCCACCGCCTTCCTGCCTTCCCATATTCTACCCACCACCTATTACTTCCTTATTGGGGACTATTGTTATTGTGAAATCCTTGTTTAAAAAATTTCTCATTCCCCAGGACGAGCTTATCTTCCCGGAAATCCAGGAGTTACTCGTAGAAACCGAGCGGCGGGTACTCCTCTTAATCAAAACCCGCTGGGTATTCATTACCATCCTGGTTTTTTATTCCCTATTCGCTCTGGTGTTTTACAAGGTAAGCGGGCTATTTCACGTTGTAGAAGAAAACTACCTCATTCCCAGCATAGCCTTCCTGGTAATGATAGGCTACAACAGTTGGTACCACACTACCTACAAGTGGTTCAGCCGGATTAGGGGCATCAACCAGTTTCAACTGGCAGCGGATGTCATTTTCGTTACCATGCTGATTCATTACAGCGGGGGGATTTTAAGCTGGGTCTGGGCGCTATACCCCCTTTTAGTAATAGAAGCCGCCTTTCTACTGAAAGAAAAAAATGACACCCTCAGCCTTACCCTCCTGTGTATCCTGCTTTATGGAGGGGTACTGCTTTTTGAGCACTATCAAATCATTCCTTCCATCAAGGTACCCCTGCCCTACGAAATTGAGCAAAATATCAGTTACAAAATGCTTTTCATCTCCTGGTTTTCCTTTATCATCCTCTGCTTTGCCTTTATCGGGACATACTTAATGGGGGTGATCCGCCAGGAAGAAAAAGAAATGCAAAAACAAGTAGTAATAGACGGGCTGACCCACCTGTACAACCGCAACTACTTCTTCTACCGCTTACACTGTGAAATTGCCCGCTGTCAGCGTTTTGGGCACAAGGTTTCCATTCTGCTGCTAGACCTGGACGGGTTCAAAGGCGTCAACGACAACCTCGGCCACCTGGAGGGAGACGCCCTGTTGCAGAAGGTAGCGGAAGTCTTCAGGGGCAATATACGACGCAGCGACACCGAGCCGGCTTACGATGTGGATATTCCCTGCCGCTACGGAGGAGACGAATTTTGTATTATCCTACCGGAAACAGAAGAGAATAATGCGCTGAAGGCTGCCGAGCGCATCCGGGAGGCGGTGGCTGCTGAATGCAGCAGCTTTCTCCGGGAACGCCACCAAAATAAAATCGCGCCGGATAAGCAGCAAGTGCTAAAGCTCACCCTAAGCGTGGGAATCGCCACCTACCCCATCCATAGTGATAATACCGAGGAAGTGGTTAAAAAAGCAGATGACGCCCTCTATCAAGCCAAAGCAAAAGGCAAAAACCAAACAATTATGGCAGGGAAAGTTAAGGGGTAATTACCCAAATCTCCCGCCCGCAATCCTTCTTGGCCAGCGGCCAGAGGGGCGGAGCGATTTCCTCGGGGTTATCTTGCAGTAAATCTATCTCCACCAGAGGCTCAACCTCCCATTTCCCCTCCCACAAATCCACCGCATAAAAACACAGCTTCACCCCGTTAGTCAGCATCACCACGTTAGTCGGCGCAGCCAGGGCATAATCAACCGCCAATTGCAGCTGCCCCTCATCCAGGGGTTTGTCAGAGGCCAAGGCAACCATGACAAACTTAATCTTCTGATTGAAATTTACCTCACTTGGACGCTCCGGGAGGACAGCCAGTTGCTTTAAAACAACATCCTCCTCAAAATCATACCCCAGCACCCGCTGCAAAAACAGCAGCATCTGCTCCCGCACCGCCGAGGCCGTCAGGGCATTGTCTTTCGCCCTGCACACCAGGGGCAAAAAACCCAGCAACGCCTCTTGAATTTCGTTTACTTCCATAAGATATTATTTTTTGACAGGATTAACAGGATGGAACAGGATTATTAGAAAGCTGTCATTGCGAGGAGGCACAGCCGACGAAGCAATCCCGGGCAATACCCGGTCACAACAAGAGATTGCTTTGCTCCGCTCGCAATGACATTTCTTTGTGTTCATCCTGTATATCCTGTCTAATCCTACCCCCCAGGGGGCAGCAAAAGCTGCGCCAGGATTTGCTCTCGGGTTTCCTTGGTAACACAACAACCCCCTTGCACCTTTTTGACAGGATTATTTGATTTCTTTTAAATCTTGTAAATCCTGTTATCCTGTCTAAATTCTTTTCAGCGCCGAAGCTGCTTTCCGGCTTCGCCGGCCGAGGTAAGGGCATATTTGGTACCGATTGGGCCTAACAGCTCATTGCAGGTAACAGCAGCCAGGATGACGGCGTTGACCAGCGCCCCATACTGCGGGAAACGGCTCTGAACCACCAGCACCAGGGCAATCGCCACCCCGGCCTGGGATAACATGGCAAATCCCAGGTAGTTTTTCACCACCTCCGGGGCACCGGAAACCCTGGCCCCCAGGAAGGCGCCCCCCACCTTGCCTACCCCCCGCGCCAGTATATAAACAACCGCCAGGACAAAGTTCAGCAGCAGTATATCAATCTCCAGGCTGGCTCCGGCCAGGGTAAAGAAGACCACAAAAATCGGCAGTTGTACATCCT
>QIFF01000201.1 GCA_003230635.1 bacterium
AATCCTCGGAATATCAAACATATGCCTGCGGTTAAATTTCTCGCATGCCTTGATCTTGAACGAAAATTCTCATTTTTCAAGATACCCTAAAATGGGAACAGGTTGACCTGAAACACGGTTTTATCTTACTGGATGTAACCAAGAACGGCGAAAGACGGGAAATCCCTATCAATGATACACTGAGTCAGATATTTAAAGGGCTTCCCCGGCGACTAGATATTCCCCATGTGTTCTATGACCCCAAAACGGGCAAAGCCTACCAGGATATTAAGCGATCTTTCAAATCAGCATTGAGAGGAGCGGGAATAAAAGACTTCAGGTTCCATGATTTGCGTCATACCTTTGCTAGCCATTTGGTAATGGCAGGGGTAGACATAACTACCATCAAGGAACTATTGGGCCATAAGAGCCTAACCATGACTTTGCGCTATGCTCACCTTGCTCCAAGCCACAAGGTCAAGGCGCTAGATATTTTGGATAGTACCCTTAATAAAAAGTCAACTGCACAAAAACTGCACAATCGAGCAGAAATTAAGCAAGGGTTTTCTTAGCAAGATATTGAAAAAACTACATTTATGGGGGACTAGCTCAGTGGGAGAGCACTGCCTTCGCAAGGCAGGGGTCGGGGGTTCAAATCCCCTGTCCTCCACCATTTATTTTCAAAGACTTAGTGATGGTAGAGGTTGCTCATTGGAAGGCTGATTGTATAGTTTTTGTATAGTTGACATTTCATTGAGCGTATTGTCCAAAATGTCAACTGCCTTAACTTTGTGAGATGGAGCAAGGTCAGCTCACGGTTCTTTGTATCAGTAACACTCAGGGTTTTTGCCTTAAAATCTACCTGTTCCCATTTTAGCTTAGCTGCTTCCTGCCTGCGTAATCCAGTAAATATTCCAATGGGTAATAAAGCAAGCGAGCCAGAATTGGGGTAAAGGAGCGAGGAATTGATGGAAGAATTAGTTACCCTCAAACGGACGGAGGAAGGGCTGCAGAAGGCCCACGCCAAGCTGGAAGTCAAGGTAGAGCAGGGGGCTGCCGAGCTTTTGGCGGCGAATGAGACCCTGCAGGAAGAGATTGCCGAGCGCAAGCGGGTGGAGGGGGAATTGCGGCGCTCAGAGCGAGAGTTGAGGATCAGGAACCGCATCGCCGATATTTTCCTCGTCATTCCGGACGAGGAAATGTACGGAGAGGTGTTGCAGGTTATTCTGGAGGCCGCAGAAAGCAGGTATGGAGTCTTCGGGTACATTGACCAGAATGAAACCCTTGTCTGCCCTTCTATGACCAAAGATATTTGGGATCAGTGTGCTGTGTCTGAAAAAACTATCATATATCCCCGTGAGGCATGGGGTGGCCTTTGGGGACAGTCTCTTATAGAGAAAAAAACGTTTTTTTCGAATGAACTCTCCCGTGTACCCGAAGGCCATATTCCTATATTTAGGAATTTAGCCTTGCCCATCATCCATCAGGGAAATGTCATTGGGCTTCTGAACGTTGCCAACAAGGCGACGGACTATGACCAGCAGGACCAGGAATTGTTGGAAACCATCGCTGACGCCATAGCGCCTGTCTTAGCGGCGAGATTGCAGAGAGACATACAGGAAAAAGAGCGCAAGCAGGCAGAGGAGGAGCTGCAAAAGGCCCATAATAGGCTGGAAACCAAGGTCAAGGAGCGGACTGCTAAGCTGGAGCACACCAACGCCGAACTGGAACAGTTTGCCTATGTTGCCTCGCATGACTTGCAGGAGCCGTTGCGCAACGTGAGGAGTTACACCGAGCTGCTGGCAGAGCGCTATCAGGGCAGGCTGGATGCAAAAGCCGATAAATTCATCGGCTATATCGTGGACGGCGCTAGCAGAATGCAGAGGCTTGTCAGCGATCTCTTAAGCTATTCGCGGGTAGGGGAAGCGGACCTCTCCCCAGAGCTGACGAATGTCGCCGATGCAATGGGTCAGGTACTTGGGGATATGGAGGCATTGATTCAGGAAAACGACGCCCTGGTCACTTGCGACCCCTTGCCGACTATCATAGCCAATAACTTACAAATATCTCAATTGTTGCTAAACCTTATCGGGAACGCCATCAAGTTCCGTAGCGAAAACCCGCCCCGTATTCATGTTTCGGCCGAGCAAAAAGACAAAGAATGGGTTTTTTCGGTTAGTGATAACGGTATCGGAATTGAGCCGCAGTATGCCGAGCGCATCTTTACAGTTTTCCAGCGCTTGCATACCCGGGAAACGTATCCCGGCACTGGAATCGGCCTGGCGATTTGCAGGAAGATTGTGGAACGCCACGGGGGACGTATTTGGATGGAATCGGAGATTGGAAAGGGGACAACCTTTTTCTTCACCATTCCAGCAAAACAGGAAGGGTAACCATGATTGCTAGATTTATTGAGGTTCTGTTGGTGGAAGATGACCCTGCTAGTGCTGATTTAACCAAAGAAACTTTGGATGGGGCAAATATAACAGTTAACATAAATGTGGTGGATGATGGGGTAAAAGCGATGGAATACCTGTACCAAGAGGGTCAGTATGCCGAGGCAGTGCGGCCGGACTTGATTCTGCTAGATCTGAACCTGCCCAGGAAAGACGGTCGTGAGGTGCTGGGTGAAATAAAAGGTAACGAAACCCTGAAAACCATCCCGGTAGTAATTCTAACCACCTCAGACGCAGAAACGGACGTTCTGAAGAGTTACCGTCTCGGCGCCAACTGTTATGTTAGCAAACCGGTTGGCTTGAAGGAGTTTGCCAGGGTAGTGAAATCTATTGAAAACTTCTGGTTTACGGTGGTGAAGCTGCCGCCTCGCTGAATGAGGTGAATAAAATGAATCTGAAACCAATCAAAGTGTTGTTAATTGAAGATAACCCTGCAGATACCGATTTTATCCGGGAAATGCTCTCCGAGATTAAAAGGCATCCATTCAACCTGGAGCACGCCGAGCGGCTCTCCAGCGGGCTGGAGCACCTGGCCAAGGGGGATACAGAGGTGGTGCTGTTGGATCTCACGCTGCCGGACAGCCAGGGGCTTGGCACCCTCGCCAGGGTACACGCTCAAGCCCCGGAAGTGCCCGTGGTGGTGCTGACCGGTCTAGACGATGAAATGCCTGCAATCAAGGCAATGCTGGCGGGTGCCCAGGACTACCTAATCAAAGGGCAGGTGGACAGCGGCTTGCTGCTGCGTTCCCTGCGCTATGCCATTAAGCGGAACCAAGTGCGGCGGGAACTACACACCGTGTCGCTTGCCGATGAACTTACCGGGCTGTGCAACCGGCGGGGATTCTTTAACCTGGTCCAACAGCAGTTGAAGATGGCCGACCGGGAAGAGAGGGAAATACTGCTTATTTTTGTAGACCTGGACGGCCTGAAGCAGATTAACGATACCTTGGGCCACCAGGTAGGCGACCTGGCCTTAATTGAGACCGCTAATGTTCTCAACAAGACTTTTCGTGAGTCGGACATCATTGCCCGCATCGGCGGGGATGAGTTTGTGATTATTGCCACCGAAGTCTTTGAGGGGGAAGTCTGTAGGGACGATAGCGAGCTTCTTACTACCCGTTTGCAGAAAAACCTCGAGAACCACAACAGACAGGGAAACCGCTCCTACAAGCTCTCCCTGAGTGTGGGTGTAGCGTGTTACGACCCCGAATACCCCTGCTCCATTGACGAACTGCTGGCCCAGGCCGATAAATTGATGTACCAGCAGAAGCGGGACAAGGCAGTGGTCGAAAGTTAAAGCAACAAAACAACCTAAATTCCTTTTAATCTTTTCACGACCAACCATTTATCTTCTTTAACAAGTCCAGAAGCATCCCTACGTACTGTAACATACGGTCAGCCGTCGACCAGTAAACTAGACAACCATAGCCTGATAAATCAGGCAACTACCTCTTGCCTAAAGAAAATTCCTTATACGCCAAATCCAGCAAACCCTTGCTGCCTGCGGCTACTAACTCCAGGGCGGCCTTGACCCGGCGGTCAAACTCTGCCCGTTGGGGCTGCTTTAAAATCGTCTCCGCCTCAGAAGCGGTAAGCGGCACCGGATGCCGGGCAAAGAGCTTTTCCCCCATAAGCTGCCTGGAGGCGGCAACGGTAGCCTCAGCCAACTGATGGCTCCGGCGGGCGATTTTTAGGGCCAGGTCTTCCACTCCCTCGGCAGGCAAAGCCGGGGTTTCCTCCAACACCCGCCGGTAATCGTGGGGCAAACGCCCAGCCGCTTCCAATTCCAAAATGTGGGCTGCCAGGGCCTCATAGCCCAGATGGTAATTCCTGGTGGTTTCGGTAGTACCGTCCAGAGGGCTGCTGAAATGAAAAAAGGCCCAGGCGGTCTGGCTGGTATGATAGGGCTGGGCCAGGTCCTGGATATAGTGCAGGCTTCTGGCCAGCAGGCGAAATCCCCAATAAAAATCCCCTGCTTCAAAGGCGCGGCGGGCTTGGCGGTAAAAGTGCACCGCTCGCTGAGGGGCCTTTCCCTGGGAGAAAAACAGGTGCGGCAAATGCCAGCTCTCAGCCGGGTAATACATGTGCCGGTAGCCCTGACTGCCCCCCATGAAGCTTTGGCTT
>QIFF01000246.1 GCA_003230635.1 bacterium
GCGGCTCCCCCGCCCTTTTGTGATAACCCTGGCCGATGATCCTGCGCTTCTTGACCGCCACCGCCCCTACCATCGGGTTGGGGCTGGTGCGTCCCCGCCCCTTGGCCGCCAGCATCAGGGCGCGGCGCATAAATTTTTCGTCGGATGTCGTCTTTTGTCGTTCGGTCATGTTTAGCTCCCTTTAGATTCTTTCCCTAACTGGCAGGTGGTAACACCTGCCAGCACCGTGAGCACCTGTGGCGTCAGGAGTTACCTCCTGACGCAAATCTTCCATGTTTGAAGGCAACTTGGTATAAGAGATAATGCTTCATACCAAGACTTGAGACCTTATTCCCATGTTAAACTGGTTTCCGGGCAGGAGAAGCAAGTAATCCACCAGCCATTCGCAGCCTATATTTTTTTGTATCCTCTTTTACCCTTTCATTAATCTTATTGATAGGTGTTGGCTCAACCCCTTTTTCGAGCACTCTGGATAGTTCTTCGTATAGTTGAAATACCAAAAGTTCACAAAGCAATTCACTTTCTATTATTGGAAAATGCTGGGATCTCATGGCAGCATGAGTTACGGCCCCCATTTCGTCATCAATTCGTAACCACATAATCCCATGATAGTATCCTTGATCGTCTGTGCCTATCCAATGACTAGGCACAAAGTCTTTTATCTTCTTCAACTTAGCCAGGTTCTGTATCTTTATCCGTAAATCAGCAGAAAGCCATAAAGGAAAACGCTGCCTGTGCCCTGGCAAGCTAAGTACCAACATAGGATCGCATGGCTCATCACATGGCACCAATCCTGCTCTCTGGGCTTCAAAGAATGCCTCATGGAAAAACCAGCACTCGACAAACCAACTCAATAAATCAAAGCATCTGTATTTCTTATTAAGATACCTCGCATTTATTCGGAGAATTGGGAAATCAAAATTAAGGCATAATTGCTCTTTCCTTTCGTCACGCAGTTTTTGTTTTTTGGTCTGATGAGTCGGCCCGTCGAACTCTACGGAAAACAGAGGTGTCTGGTCTGTATTGGTAACTACGAAATCAAAATGGGATTGTAGAGCAAACCTGTATTCATCATTAGATATGCCACTATTTTCGATTGGTAGCACATCCGCCACCCGAACCTTTGAATATACAATAGCACCATATTTTCCACACACTTTTTTTAGGTTCCTACGTGTAACTTCTTCATGTAGATTGAGTATCTTCTTTAGTGCCATAGCCTGAGGAATCTAGTGTCTTTTGGACATCTGGTCTTGGTCTGAAGCAGTGGCCTTTGCCCAACCCAAGTTTTAACCTATGATAGCGAAGTAGTATTAGCCAATAATCCCCAATTGAAAACATAAAGCATCAATTATTGCTTCTTGTATCTCTAAGTCTTCAATTTTACCCAGTAATGGTAGGTTGGGTTGAATGAAATGAAACCCAACAAAAAAACGATTAGTTGTTGGGTTTCGTTCCTCAACCCAACCTACTGCTACTACTGCTGAAATCTTCCGCTATCTCTCCAATATCATTAAGGAAAAGATTATCTTTTGCCGCTTCCTTTAACTTGCCAATTTTTTGTTTGAAGCCGTTTGGTCTTTCTTTAATAATTAAAATCACCTCCAATATTTCATTCTCAGGCACACGGCGAGGAATCTTTATCCTTATCTCATGATCTTTGGGTATTCTCACAATTTGTTTGATTGCTTCCATGAGCATAGTCCTCCTTATAAAATTCTTCAAAATATGACAGCGCATGGATGTCACAAATCCAGCAGGGCGCTCACAAACTCGCGGGGTTCAAGCTCCCGTAAGTCTTCCGGGCCCTCCCCGAAGCCAATTAGTTTAAGCGGGATGTTCAGTTCATTCACAATGCCTACAATCGCTCCGCCCTTGGCGCTGCTGTCCAGTTTGGTTAACACCAGGCCGCTCACTCCCAGGGCTTGGTGGAAGGCGTGCGCCTGTTGAAGGGAGTTCTGGCCGCTAACCGCATCCAGCACCAGCAGGCACTCATGGGGGGCGCCGGGCACTAGTTTTTGCAGCACCCGCTGCATCTTTTTCAATTCTTCCATCAGGTTGTGTTTGGTATGCAGCCGCCCGGCAGTGTCAATCAAGAGAACATCCACCTTGCGGGCTAAAGCCGCCTGGGCTGCGTCATAGACTACCGCCGCCGGGTCTGCTCCGTCTTTATGTCTGACAAAATCGGCTCCTGCCCGCTGAGCCCACAAACCCAGTTGATCAGCCGCCGCCGCCCGGAAGGTATCAGCCGCGGCCAGCAGCACCCGCTGTTTTTGCTGGACTAATTGATGGGCCAGCTTGCCGATGGTGGTGGTTTTGCCGCTCCCGTTTACTCCCAGCACAAGAACGGTATTAAGCTGTCCAGAAGTAAAATTAAGCCTGTTGTCTTGAAATGAGAGAACATCCTCCATTGCAAGCCGAAGGATTTCTAATAAGTAATCCGTACTTTTAAGCTGGCGACGGCTCATCAGTTCCGTCAGTTTATTGATAATCAACTCGGTGGTGGCTATGCCCAAATCAGCCCCGACCAGAATTTCTTCCAGCTCCTCCAGCAGTTCGGGACCGATTTCCTTCTTGCTCCGCAGCAGCCGCTCCAGGCGGCCGCTAAAACCGGAACGGGTTTTAGTCAGGCTCCGGCGCAGCCACTTTAGCAAACCCTTTGGGGGCGCTTCAATGGTTGGCATTTAATCCCTTCACTGATTCTTTTTCCTGGGCTGCTGCGGGTGCGGTTTGCTCTGCAACTTCCACTGGTGTTTGCTTGTCGGGTTGGGGGCTGTCTTTCCCCGGCCAGAGGGCCAGGCCGACTAGGAGCAAAGCCAGTAAGATGCCCCCTCCAACCATAAGCGGCAGGGGGAGTTTCTTGGCAAGCCCTGTGTTCTTTTCCTCTGTTTGTTGCGGCTCTTCTTCTCCTTCTTGCGGGGAGAGCAGGAGGTGTTCATAACCCAGCACGACCTCGTCACCGTCCAGGCCAATGTGTTTGGCATAAGCCCGCAGAAAGCCTTTGACAAAGGTGGGGTGGGGCAGGCTCTGGAAGTCGCCGTTCTCAATCGCCTGCAGGAAGCGCAGACTGATCATGGTGGTTTCAGCGATTTCCTCCAGGGGAATAGAGCGGAATTCCCGCTGCTGACGCAAACTGTTGCCGAAAGGTTCCATTCCTCCAATCCCCTTGTGTCGGTAGGCACAGCCCTTGCGGCTGCCCGTGATTGTCTCCTCCCCCCTTGTGGGGGAGGATTAAGGTGGGGGGGGATTTCTAACCATCCATCACCCCCACCCTAGCCCTCCCCCCTCAAGGGGGAGGGAAGTCTCTGGCGGGCGCAAGACCTGTTCCTACTCCAGGCTTATGCTTCGGCCGGGGGCCAAAAGCTGGGATCTTTTTCTGAAAGATTCTCCCACCTGGGGCTTGCCTAGCTTGGAGTAAGCCAGGGCGATTTGTTCGTTAACCTGGCTCAGGAAGAGGTCACTGATCTGGTGGGGGCGGGTCTCCCCGAGGCGCAAGATCTTGCGGCTGTGGCGAATGGCCTCCGCCCACTCCCCCAGTTCCTCCAGGGCCAGAACTAACTGCCAGCGGGCCAGGACGAAGTCGGGGTCTTCCATTAAGGCCGCTTCCAGGGTGTAGCGGGCTGGCTCCCAGAAATCCAGCCCCATAAGCCCCAGTGCCAGGTTGGAAAGGGCGGCGGCACGCTGCTCAAAATCCTTGAATTCCAGAGCGAACAGGCTGTATTTAATCGCCTCCGGCCAGCGCTTGAGTTCTGTATATACGTCCCCTAATTGATAAAACAACTTGGGCAGGGAGCTGTTGAGTCTCGCTCCTTCCAGTAAGGCCTCCACCGCCAGCTCGGGCTTGCCCTGTTGCTGTAAGGCGCGGCCTACTCCCTGATAGAGTAAAGCCTCATCCGGAGTAAGTTTTATCGCCTTCCAGAATTCCTTCTCGGCCTTTTCGGGCTTGCCCTGTTGCAGCTTGCTTAGACCATATTCATAATGGCGCTGGGCCTGCACCGTTCCCAGGGAAAGTTTAGGGGGGGTCTGCTTAGGGGCGCAGGCGAGGACAAGCAGCGAAATCACAACAGCCGCCCAGCGTGAAGACCACCTAATTTGCATTCCTCCCCCTTGCTTTTCTATCACCTGAAATTATATCCCAAACGGAGTGTTTGTTCAAGGAAAAAACGGGGTCGAAAAATGGGCATGGAAGGATGTCATTGCAAGCGAAGCGAAGTAATCTCAAGACATAGATTGCTTCGTCGCTTTGCTCCTCGCAATGACAGTTAGTACGCTCAAGCCAGCCTTTCTTCCAGAATCCGCACAATGCGCTGGGCGGCCTTTCCGTCCCATTTGTCCGGCAGGCGGCCGGATTTGTAATTCCCGGCCAGAATTGTCTCACAGGCGTGCAAAATCTTCTCCCGATTGCTTCCAACCACAGTATTCGTGCCTTCGCTGACGGTCACCGGGCGCTCGGTATTCTCCCGCAGGGTCAGGCAGGGCACACCCAGCACCGTGCTCTCCTCCTGAATACCCCCTGAATCGGTCAGAATCAGCTTGGCCTGGGTCA
>QIFF01000070.1 GCA_003230635.1 bacterium
TCGAAATCCAGGTTGCCGAACCAGCCGCTAACGAAGCTGAAACGGCAAAGTTATTTAAAAGTAAAGATATTGCCGATCTGATTATGAATATAGGCGAAAGTAATAAGGCAGTGGTCAATCTAGAGAGGCTGATGAATCGTTATCCGTCCACTATTTATGGCAAATATGCCCAGTTTTATCTAGCACGCCGCCAAAGCAGAGAGTTTTTCGAACGAAAGCCAAATAATAAACGCGCGATAAATCTTTATCGTGACTTAATTCAAAAGGATCCGGCATTTCCTTTAATAGCAGAAGCAAATTATCACCTTGGTCTTGCCTTGATAAAAACGCAAAATTACAGTGAAGCAAGTGAGAGAATTAATTTTACTATTAAGAAATCACCGGAAACGAGACTTATAGAAGGAGCGAAAAGAATATTAAAACGAATCAAAAAACAAGAAAAACCGAAAGAAATGAAGTAAGTTAGCGGATTACAAGTTAGTGTGTGGTAAAGCTGTCACAAAATGATCGACGCTAAGAGGAATACCTGAGAATGGGTGATACCAATTTTCACCTTGCTCCACCGGTAAAAGTTGTGGACGGTTTGGTGGCTGTTCCCATCGATATTCAACAAATTACCGCTGAACTGAAATTCGATGGCGCAACCGAATCAGGAGAGGGAGACGCCACATTTGAGTTTACTATGGGAGCGCAAGACGGCAATCCAATCTTTGACCTCCGACAGACGATTACAGAGGCTTGGCTTGATGGAGTACCTATCCCTGTTGAACAACTTGTGCATCATGATTTCGGTGGTGGGGGTGATGCTGAATTAAGGATTGTTGAGTTTGGGTTGGCAGCTAATTCAAATCACACACTACGAGTCAAATATACACTTGGAATGCCTCAAGCTTCAACGGCTGGTTCATATCCGCCGGCTATAACATGGAGTACCGGACCAAGGCTAACTTTTAACTTTGGCTTTACCGACCTTGGAGCAGGACGTTACTTAGAGGCATGGGTTCCGGCTAATCTTATTTTTGACCAGTTTGAATTAAGCCTTGAAATAAATATTCTCAACACAGTGGTTACTCATACGGTAATCACCAATGGTAATATAACGGAACATAACACCAATCATTGGACAATAAACTTTCCTAAGCGATTTACGGCGTTTTCGCCATTACTCGAACTACGTGCCAGTGATACTGTAACTTCCTTGACGGATACGACAACACTCCCGGTTTCTGATACAGTCGTTACTGTCGAAGTGTGGAAACTAGTTACGAGTTCTATTGACCTCAACGCACAGATAGAAAACATTAAAACCTGGCTTGCAGAAAATGAAATTTCAACTGGCCCTTATATACACGGAAACCGCTTTGTAGCTTTTTTGCACACTGGCGGTATGGAATACGAAGGCGGAACTACTAGTGGGGTAGGCCCCTTGCGTCACGAAACTTTTCATAGCTGGTGGGCACGCGGTCTTAAGCCGGCAAGTCAACCGGACGCTTGGTGGGATGAAGCCTGGGCTACATATAACGATTATGGTGCGGATATATCCCTCCCCTTAGATTTCAATGCCCCACCCAAAACACTGTGTCCCCGCAATCCTTGGGTCAGAATTACAGCAAACAGTTCATATTCCAGCGGTAACCGTTTATGGGAAGGTATTGCCGCCTTAATTGATCCAAGTAATCTTAGAACATATATGAGCGATTTTTACAACCAAAATCATCACAAACCTGTTACGACTACAAACATCGAAGAATTTTTAGTATGTCGTTCTGGAAACCCGCAAATTGTAGATGCTTTTCACCGTTTTGTCTACGGCTTCAACGACCCCGTACAAGCGCCGGATTTGTGGATACGTGACGACCCCGACCATGAAGGAAGTGACCACTGGCCTGGAGATTTTTGGAATTCACCGGATCTATGGATTCGCAATGCCGATGACAACGGAACATCCCACCAAAACCCTGAATTTGGTCAAGACAACTGGTTTTATGCGCGGATTCGCAATCGGAGTAATACTGCAACAGCCAAACACTTTTTAGTTACTTTTAATATTAAACAGTTCGCCGGCACAGAGTTTGTATACCCCAATGATTTTCTACCCTGTATAGCCGCTGCTTCGGGTTTTGAGCTAGGCCCAAATGAATCGACTATCGTCAAAGCAAAATGGCCGGTTGCGCTTGTTCCCCCACCTGGCAATCATGCCTGCTGGCTCGCAGCAGTTTTTACTCGTTTTGATCATCCGATTTCAGACCGCCATGTATGGGAACATAACAATCTAGCTCAGAAAAATCTAACCGTTGTAGATCTCGCAGCAGGAGATTGGTTTATACTTCCATTTGTAATGTCCAACTTTAGAAGCCGGAGAAGAAAGAGTTTTATACTTGAGTTACGCAGACCAGTTAAACAATATAAATTAAAAGCAAGTATTATCCACAGTTCGGATAGCGTCTTCCGTTTAGCTTCGAAATATACAAGCAAAGCATTTTCAATAAAAACAACTAGTTCAACCCCTAATAAATCTTCCATCTTAGATTGTAGCGGACAAATTGAAAATATTTCCTGTAAACGAGCAAATGGTTTCGGTCAGATTATTACATCAAGTAAAATCAATAACTTTGTTAAATATTTCCCAAAAGGCATTGAAATGTTTTTCCCTTACGGGTGCAAGTCAAAAATTCCCGTGCTTTTGCGTTCCCAGGAGCAACGAATTTTTGGCCTTAGGCTTCATGTACCTAAAAACACTAAGCCTGGGGAAACTATTCAAATCGATCTTGTCCAGCGGGAAAGAAGAGGAAAAGCAATTCTAGGGGGCCTAGCAATTATGATTCGTGTTCATTAAATGTTAGAGTAAGTCAAATTTTTTATAAAGGCATCAGACACCCTATAGGGGACAGCAAGCATCCCCTCCGCGAATAAAAAAAAGGGCAGCCCGTACGGGCTGCCCTTACAGTTTGAGATGATGGGCATAGCCACCATACCGTGGTTAAAGCCCTAAGGCCTCTCTTTTCTTGAGGATATGGGCTTCCAGGCCGTCAACTATCTCCACCGGGTCATCTCCCACCGCCAGCTTGCCGCCGGTCAGACCCTCTACATCCTCGGTCAGCAGCTTGACTACTTCAGGCGATCCGGTTACCGGGGGCACCGGCGATACGTGGGTGTAGAGCCCGCTGGCCACGGCGCCGAAGGCGTCAATGGTGGCCTTTTGCTCCATATATTCTGGGGCGGTAACCACTATCGGCAGTTGAGAGGGATCTACTCCCAGTGCTCCGGCTATCGCATTGACCAGCATTATAAGGCGGCCGGTGTCGGCGCAGGTGCCGAAGGAAAGCACCGGGGGAATCCCCAGTTGCTCACAAACCGCCTTCAAGCCCGGGCCGGCCAATTCCTGAGCGCTAAGGGAGTTAAGGCCGCCCACCTGACATGCCCCGTTGCCGCAACCGGCTGAGAGCACCAGAATATCCCGCTTGATGAGTTCCTTACCTACCGCTACGGTAACTGAGTCCTGGGGGCCGTTCTGCAGGCTGGTACAGCTTACCAGGGCGGCCACTCCCTTAATGGTTCCGGCCTTGATCAGGTCCAAGAGGGGGTCCAGGGTTCCCCCGATGGCGTTTAATACCGCTTCAATGGAAAAGCCGGTTACAATCTCGGTAGTAGGCAGGCCAGTAACGCTGGATTTACCCTTGCGCCGGCTGAAATTGGCAATCGCCAACTCAATCAGTTCTTCGGCCTGCTTTTCCACTTCCTCGGGTTTATAATCAATCCGTTTGTCCACCCCGGGAATGCTGACCAGCTTGGAAACATTAACTAGGGTAACCCCATATTTGGCGGCGTAATCCTGCAGGTTGGGCACCGAGCAGTTCATATCCATGGCAAAGACGTCCACCGCTCCGGTAGCCAATACATATTCCTGGTTGATCCAGTTGCCGGTCATGCCTACAAAGACATCGTCGCAGGGGTAACGCTGCATCAACTCCTGGCCGGTTTCAATGGAGCCGACAATATGGATTCCCTTGGCCCCGGCGGCTTTGGCCTTATCTTGAACTTCCGGACGGGAGGCCACTGCAATCAGGGCCGCCCCCACAAAGGGTTCATGCCCGTTGGGCAGGATATTGACATACTCCGGGTCCAGAATTCCCAGATCTACCTTGGCGACATGGGGGGCGGGGGTGCCGAAGAGGGCATCCTGCATCAATTGGAGGGGAATTAGTGCCCCATAAATATTGGCAATTCCCAAACGCAGCGAGGCTTTAGCCAGAGATACCCAGTCCCCGTCAATGTTAGTCATTGAACGAGTAGTAGCATCTATAACCTCATGTACAGGCCCGCCGGGGAAAATCCCCAAATCGCGCCAGACCTGCTGGCGGCTGGCCGGGGCAAAATGCTTGACCAGCACAGATTCCTCGTCAGTATCCTGGTTCAAAGCGTCTATGACGGCATCGGCTGCCGCCGCTGCCTTGGCGCTGAGTTCTTGCGAGGTATCCACCCCCAGGGCCTGAGCCAGGGCGTCCAGCTTGGCCT
>QIFF01000128.1 GCA_003230635.1 bacterium
CTGCGATGGGGAGAAGATCTCTCTCTTGCACACTGCCAAGCAACTGGGTTACAACCTGCATTCCTCCCCTCACCATTTTGAACTGGAAGGAAAAAAAATTCTGCTGATGCATGAGCCGTTTGAGTTGGGGGCATTGGCGACAAGCCAGTGTTATGACTTGATTATCTATGGGCACTTGCACAAACCAGTTTTATACCAAGAGGGGAAAACCCTGGTGCTTAGTCCCGGCGAAGGCGGGGGCTGGCTTTCGCACAAAAAAACGGTGGCTTTGCTTGACTTAGGCCGGATGCAGGCGGAGATAGTAGAAATTTAGTTTTAAGTGGAGTACGCCTACTGTCGTTGCAAGCGAAGCGAAGCAATCTCTTTTCATGTTAGCAGATTGCTTCGTCGGCTACGCCTCCTCGCAATGACATTTCTCAAAAGTTAGGCCTGGCCCCCTTTACATATATGGAGAAAATTTTTGCCCCCTTCAGAAAAACAAAATTCTCCTCCCTCTCAAGGGGAGGCTCGAAACCCAGATAATGAGCTGCTTAAGGGCTGTCTGTACAGTCTGTTCAAGTTTGCCGGTTTGCTGGCAGCCTTTTTGTTGGTGCTTTTTCTCGTGGTAAATAACTACAAGGTAGGCTCAAAGGCCTTTAAGAAGGGTCTTTGGGAATCGGCAATCTTCTTCCTGGAGAATGTTAAAACCAAAGATGAACACTATAAAGATGCCCAGGAAAAGCTGCGCATTGCCAGGGAAAAATTGAAGCAAGAAGAAGAGAAACATTAAATCAATTGGCGGGTGTTGTTGTATCGGGATTTTGTAATCCCGATATCAAAAGTGTGTCGGGAAAACAATTTCCCGACACAACAAATCGTCAATTGAAGGAGGTTTTGTATCTATGCTATCCCGCCGTCAACATCGCCTGCAAAGCAGCCTGGAGCTTTTTCTGGAAGCCTGCCGCTTATGGGGCGAAACCTTTGAGAACGATGACTTGCTCTGCCAAGCGGAGGAAATGGAAAAGCAGTTGGAGCAGGCAAGGCTGGATGAATGCTCGGAAGAAACAGTAACTCAGGTGGAAAGTGCTACCATACAGTTAATTAATAGCATGGACAACTTGCTTAAGGCCATGGGCAGTCCGGGTTTTTGTTATGGAAAGCTCAAACACTAAAAAGTTCAAACCCTAAATGGAAGAAAAGATTCGCCGGATTCTAGACCAGAGCAGCCGGCTGAGCGCCTTGTGCGCCCGGCAACTCACGGAACAAATTGCCTCTATCGCCGCTGTCTTTAGTCAGACCCTGCGTAAGGGGCATAAGATTTTGCTGTTTGGGAACGGGGGCAGTGCGGCCGACGCCCAGCACCTGGCCGGCGAATTGGTCAACCGCTTCCTCTATGACCGCCGGGCCCTGGCCGCCATTGCCCTGACGGTTGACACCTCGGTGCTTACCTGTATCGCCAATGATTCCGATTATAGCCTTATCTTCAGCCGCCAGCTAGAAGCCCTGGGCAAAACCGGGGATTTGGCGCTGGGGATAAGCACCAGCGGCAATTCTCCCAATGTGCTGAAGGCTTTGGAAACCGCGCGCAAGCTGGGCTTGACCACTGTGGGTTTTAGCGGGGGAACGGGCGGCAAGCTGCTTGAAGCCGTGGACTACTCCCTGGTGGTCCCCTCTGCGATTACCCCCCGCATCCAGGAAGCCCACATTACTATCGGTCATATTATCTGCCAATTGGTGGAAGAAGAGCTATTTCCACAGTGACAGTTGAAAAAAATTCCCTCTTCCCTTTGGGGAGAGGGTTAGGGTGAGGGGAAATATGAACTACAAACCACTTTCTTTAGACGGTGTCAAAACCTATCCCCTCAGCAGCCGCTGCTCCAAAGTTACCACCAAGCATCTTGCCCGCCCTTTTCCTGCCTCCCCCAGTCTGAATGATTTTCTGGCCTGCCTGCCGGATATTCTGGCCGCCCGGGATTTCAAGGCGGTGGTGCAGGCTATTGTTCAGGCGCACCGTACCTCCCGGCCGGTGATCTGGGCAATGGGAGCGCATGTGATTAAGTGCGGCCTGAGCCCGCTTTTAATCCAATTAATGGAGCGGGGCATTATCAGCGCCCTGGCCATGAACGGGGCCGGAATTATCCACGACTTTGAGCTGGCCCAGGCGGGACAAACTTCGGAAGAAGTGGGGGAACAACTGGAGGAGGGGCGCTTCGGCATGGCCCGGGAAACCGGGGAGGGGGTAAATCAAGCCATTAACCAGGGGGTGGCTCGCGGGCTGGGTCTGGGGGCGGCGATGGGAGAATACTTGCAGAAAACCGCACCGCCTTATCTGGATTACAGCCTGGCTGCTGCCGCTTATCGTTTAAAAATACCCCTGACGGTTCATGTCGCCATGGGCACAGACATTACTCACTTACATCCCCAGGCAGACGGGGCGGCCATAGGCAAGGGGAGCCACCATGACTTCCGCCTGCTGGCCGGAATCGTAGCCCAAATGGAGGGGGGCGGGGTCTTCATCAACGCCGGCTCGGCGGTGATTATGCCGGAGGTCTTTCTGAAAACCGTAACCCTGGTGCGCAACCTGGGCTCCCCGCTTAAGAACTTCACCACCGTCAACCTGGATTTCAAGTCCCATTACCGCCCCTTGCAAAACGTAGTCAAGCGCCCCACTGCCCAGGGGGGCAAGGGCTTCAACCTGATCGGTCACCACGAGCTGCTGATCCCCCTGCTGCTGGCTGCGGTTCTGGAAGCAGTTGGGTAGCGGCGACTGATTTTAATCTTTTCAGCTCAAGGGTGCTTTGAAAAATGAGAATTTTCGTTCAAGATCAAGGCATGCGAAAAATTTAACCGCAGGCATATGTTTGATATTCCGAGGATTAAAGCATAACGCAGATATTGGGCGAAAAGGCAATTTTTCAAGGTGCCCTCAAAACTTGTTACCATGCGCATCCTGGCTGCTTCTCAAAGACAATTCCTCTGGGCTTTGCTAATCTCGCTGGGGACACATCTGTTGCTGGCTTTAATCCTGCCGGGTCTGCCCATGGGAGATTTTGTTTCCCCGCAGAAGAGCTATGCTGAAGTCAGGCTTGTCTATATTCCCCCCAAGCCGGTTGAGGCAATCAAAAAAACGGGGACTGGCCCCAAGGCCAAAACAGCGTTGCCGGAAGAGGGCAATCTTTTAAGCGAACAAATTAATAAGCTCAGCAGAGCTATGCAGTTCCAGGGTACGATTCCCGCTGTCCAACTCCCGGCAGAGGTCCCTGAAGGAGAGCTAAGCGGCTTATTGCCCGAGGTTGAGTTTCCCCTGGAAGAGATTGTCTTGCCCGCCGGGCCGCCCTTGGTCAGCACGCCCTTGGTCAGCACTCCGGCCCCCCGCGAGGAAAACAGCCCCTTCCCCCCTCTCGGCAGGCTGGGGAGTAAAACTCATAAGCTGCCCTCACCAATCGGGATTGAGTGGGCCGGCCCACCCCGCCGCTCCCTTTTTCAGCCGACTATTCCAGAATATAGCTCGAAGGTTGAAGGGGAAGTGCGCTTGAAATTTTGGGTGGACCCAGCCGGCAAGGTAAACAATGTAATCGTCCTGCAAAAGTTGGACGCAGACCTGGAGCGGATTTCCTTGCAATACATGAAGCAATGGGTCTTTGAACCGCTGATGCCCGGGGTTGAACAGCGCTTGCAATGGGGCACGATTACGCTCCGCTTCAGGCGAGAGTGAGGACAAACAATGGTACAATTCCTGACCGCAAAGGCAATTTTGGATGGCCTAAAGCTTTTTGGGCTTTTTGTTCTCCTGGGCGGTCTGCCTTTGCTTCTGATTATGCTAATCAAAAAAATCAGATGGCAGCACCCCCTGATCCGGCAGCTTAACGGCTGCATCCGCCACGGCACTAGTTTTGGCGAGAAGGACTGCCAGCAGGTGGAGCTTTGTTTGCAGGGAGTCAAGAACCGCTTTGCCCTACTTAAGGGAGAAAGTTTGTCCCCCTTGCAAAAGGCCGCCCCGCTAAACATCGCCTTTCAAAGCCTGCCCCTGTTGGAACAAATGGCCAAGGCCAATACCTGCTGCGCCATCCATGTAGCTCATCTTCCCCCCTTCAACCACACCTTTGCCTGCAAACAGAGACTGGAAGAACTGCTGAGCCAATGGGCGCAGGATGAGCAACTCCCTTTGGTGGGCAAGGAAATACAAAAAATCAAAAAAATAAGTAAAAAAATAGAACAAAAGAAGACCAACTACAGGTTAAAACTGCTGGTGATAATGCTGGCCTTCTCGATTAGCAGCTTTCTAGTGGCAGACCTGATTATCAGCGAAACCCCGGCCTGGGAAACCAAGATCATCGCTTACCTGGGATTCTTGTTTTTGTTTGCCTTTAGTTACGACTACTACTACTCCCAGAAATTCAAGCGCTTCCAGGGCAACCGGCTGACCCGCTGGTTCAAAAGATAGCATATACGAAAAAATGGGGAAACTCCACTTTCACTCGTTGACAAGCAAATTAGGCTAAGCTATACTAAGCCTATTATGGGGGTAATTTGTTGCTTGGAAAGAAGCGATGACAGCAAGGAAATGGACTGTCCTTATTGTTCTCCTGCTGGCGGGAATCCTGGGAACAATCGGTTGCGCACCGATTCACACCCTGACACCCGACTTTGAGCAACGGAAACCGCGCTCCATTGCCATTTTGCCCGTGCTTAACGAAACCGTTGACCTGGACGCTCCCCAAGTCATGCTGCCTATGATTCATAGCGCCATGCTCAACAAGGGCTATGAGGTGATAGGCCCAGAAGAGACAAAAATCTTACTGGCTAAAGAAAATATCCATGAAGCCGGCCAGATGTTCAGCCTGACTTATGCGGAGTTGGGCAAGCTGCTGGGGGCCAAGGCCCTGCTCTATTGCACGGTAACTGACTGGAGCAGCCTTTATTTGCTGGTCTATTCCTCGGTTACGGTAGAGGCCAAGTTTGAATTGATTGAAGCCGGCAGCGGCAAACGTCTGTGGGAAGCAAAGTATAAATCCAGCAGACGGCGGGTTGCCACAGATCAGGAATCTTTGCAAAGAACTCTATTCAATGCAGCCTTTGCCCCTTATGAACCGCGGGCACGGGTAGTAATCTACAGATGCCTGGCTACTCTGCCCAACGGCCCTTATTACGTGGCGCCTAAGAGGCGGGGATGTTTGGGGCCGTAACTCAATTGACGATCGACGTGACGTCAATCTTCAATCGTCAATTAATTAGGAACTACACCATGTTCAAGAACAAACTGTTCCAAACTGCGGTGGTTCTATTAGGTATGAGTGTCTTATGGTCTGGTTGTGCGGCAACCGCTCCGGCGGTTAAACCCACTGCCCCCAAGCGAAAGGTGATTTTAAGCAAGGGGCCCAAAAAGCGAATTGCGGTGGTGGATTTTGTCAATAAAACCGCCTATGGGCGGGGGCGGCTGGGAAGTGCGGCAACTGATATTTTAATCAATGAGCTGGTAAGATCACAACAGTTCATCATGATTGAGCGGGACAAGTTGAACCAGATCATGCAGGAACAGGGATTAGGAATGTCCGGGGTAGTTGATGCACGCACCGCAACCAAGGCGGGACGGGTTCTGGGGCTGAATGCCATTGTTACCGGCTCGGTGTCCCAATTCGGGGTAAAGACCGGGGGCATGGACTTCGGCTTTTATAAGAAAAAGCAACAAACCGTGGAAACGACAGTAGATATACGAGTAGTTGATGCCAGTAGCGGCCAGATTTTGCTGGCGGAAAGCGGCCAGGGACTGGCCGAAACCGCCACCTCTGAAGTTCTGGGGATGGGCGGGCGTGTAGGCTATGACGAAACCTTAGCGGGTAAGGCCCTGCGTTCGGCCATTGTCAAACTTATTAATAATATTATCCAGAGCATGCAGGCCAGTGAATGGAGCGGCCGCATCGCCCAGCTAGAAAGCGATACGGTCTATCTCAACGCCGGACGGCAGGTTGGCCTGGAATTAAATGATAAGCTGGATGTCTTTCGCCCGGGCAAAGAAATCATCGACCCGGCCACCGGCTTATCCTTAGGGTTTACTCAAAGCAAAATAGGGCAGGTAATGGTAACCGGATTTTTTGGCAAGAACGGTGCAATAGCGGAAATTGTTAGCGGAACCGGCTATCAGATTAAGTTCAAAATAAACGATATTGTCAAATTGACAAAGGAAGAATAATGCTAACCATAACAAAGAAAACCACTTTGTTAATTATTGCCTTCCTGGCAACGCTTGGCCTGGCGGCCTGCTCTGCCCCTCATACCAGCATTCGCAGCCTGGAAAATCAGGGTATGATCAGATTAATGGTGGAACCTGACTCTGCCCATGTCTATGTGGACGGGCAGGATAAAGGTGAGGTTGACGATTACGAAGATGAAGACACCCCCTTGATTCTGCCTGCCGGTTTGCACAAGCTGCAAATTAAAAAGGATGGTTATAAAGCCTTCCAGCGCGAGATCTATATGGGAGGGGGATCAATGCATGAGATCAAAGTAACCCTGGAGAAAGAAAATGAGTAGAGACCGATATTTCGGCTTGTCTCAAGCCGAAAGCTTGAAGGGCAGCGCACCCCTTACTGGTTTCGGCCTGAGGACAGACCGAAACATCAAATTCCGCTTGCTGATTGTTTTGCTCCTCTTGCTTGGGCTGGCTGGCGCTTGCGCCGCCCCCAAGAAGCAGAAGATTTCTGCTCTGCCTCAGATTAAATACTTACAAGCCCAGGGCAAGCATGAACAAGCCATTGACAACTTGGAGGAATACCTGGCCAAACATTCCCAATCGCCCTATGCTCCGGAAACCGCCTACCTGATTGGTGAATCATATATGCAGTTGAACCAACTGGAAAAAGCGCAAGAAGCCTACACAAAGCTGGTTTATGGCTATTCCAAAAGCCCTTCGGCGGCCTTGGGCTGGCGGCGCTTGGCCCAATTGGAGCATAAAAAGGGAAATTTTAAAGCGGCCATTGAAAATTACCAGCATTCTATGAAAATTTATGCGGCGGATTTTAATCTGGAACGATGTACCCTGCATATCGCCCGTATCTACGAAAAAGACTTAAAGGACAAAGATTCAGCTTTAAAAGAGTACAAGAAGCTGTTGAAGGAGCTTAAAAACCCCCGCATTGCCTCCGAGGCCCATCTGGCAGCAGCCAAAATCTATTTAAAACAAAACAACCCCCAAGAGGCGCACAGTGTCCTGGAAAAGTTGCTGGAACTCTATCCGAAAAGCAAACAGGCCGAAGAGGCCAAGCAACTGTTGGAGAAGCTGGAAGTTTAGCCTGAGCTTCTGTTTAAGTCTGCTGCTTATGGGGGCGGCCACAACTCAAGCTGCCGGAAAAACCAATAAGTTGCGCAGCCCCTGGACAAAGAATAAATCCAGCCGGGCGCAACCCCCGGAGTATAAGACTTCTGTCCCCAAGCTGGTATTTGACAGCTATATAGGTTTTTTCCAGCGCTACATCTCCCCGGTGGACGGCGTGCGCTGCCAGCTTTATCCAACCTGCTCTCAATACGGGCGCCGGACGGTGCGCAAGCATGGGGCAATCTTAGGTTTTGTTATGATCGCCGGGCGCCTGATGCGCTGCAACGGGGGGGTGCCCCAACATTATCCCTTAATGAAAAAGTATAAGCGGTTTTTTTTCTACGACCCTTTAGATGCTAATGACTTCTGGTGGCTCCAAGATGAATTGCGGACAAACAAAAGATGAACTCTTGGCGGAGTTTTCGCGCCAATATTCCCTGCGGGAGCTGCTGGAA